>NZ_JBHWVI010000301.1:0-8311 GCF_042737005.1 Streptomyces sp. NPDC060027 | reverse complement strand
GCACTGTGGCGTGCCGCCGGGGCGTTCGGAGCTACGCGTACTGACGCGCAGAAGCAAGCAGCGAAGATTAACGCTTGCTGTACTGCGGGGCCTTACGGGCCTTCTTGAGACCGGCCTTCTTGCGCTCGACCGCACGGTCGTCGCGCTTGAGGAAGCCGGCCTTCTTGAGGGCGCCGCGGTTGTTGTCCACGTCGGCCTCGTTCAGCGCACGGGCGACGCCGAGGCGCAGGGCACCGGCCTGACCCGAGACGCCGCCACCCGAGATGCGGGCGACAACGTCGTAGCGGTTGTCGAGCTCGAGCACCTTGAAGGGCTCGTTGACTTCCTGCTGGTGCACCTTGTTGGGGAAGTAGTCCTCAAGGGTGCGACCGTTGATCTTCCACTTGCCGGTGCCCGGGACGATCCGGACGCGGGCGATGGCGTTCTTGCGACGGCCCAGGCCGGCGGCCGGCTGCGGGTCGCCGAAGCGGCCTTCGAGCGACTCCGAGGTGTACTCGCCCTCGACGGGCACCTCGGACTCGGTGGTGTAGCTCTCGATGTCGACGAGCTCAGTCTCTTCGACCGGCTGCTCAACGGTGGTCTCGGCCACGATTCTCCTCAGATTTCTTTATGTCTTAGGGGGTGGCCGGAACTACTGCGCGACCTGGGTGATCTCGAACGGGACCGGCTGCTGCGCAGCGTGCGGGTGGTTCTCGCCCGCGTAGACCTTCAGCTTCGAGAGCACCTGACGGCCCAGGGTGTTCTTGGGAACCATGCCCCTGATGGCCTTCTCGACGGCCTTCTCGGGGTTCTTCGCCAGCAGCTCGTCGTAACGGACGGAGCGCAGACCACCCGGGTAACCGGAGTGGCGGTACGCCAGCTTCTGGGTCTTCTTGTTGCCGGAGAGGTGCACCTTGTCGGCGTTGATGATGATGACGAAGTCACCAGCGTCGACGTGGGGCGCGTAGATCGGCTTGTGCTTGCCGCGCAGAATGTTCGCAGCAGTGGTCGCCAGACGGCCCAGGACGACATCCTGGGCGTCGATGACGTACCACTGGCGAGTGATGTCGCCGGGCTTGGGGCTGTACGTACGCACGGTCGTAGCCTTCGCTTCTTCAGTGAGTGGGTCCTGACATGGCCACCACGGACGATCACGACAGCCCTGACCGCACTGCGGTGACGCATACCGCGTGCTGGTCGCTGGTCATCAGCCCCGGTGGACCGGTGTAAGGGCCCCTCACGTGAGAATGAGCAAGCCAATACACATAACGAACTGCAAGCTTACCCGCGGTGCCCCGGAAGGGTCAAAACGCGAGTGCTCACACCCTCGTCGCCCGTCGTCCCTGTCGCGGAGCGACAAAGTGGTCGGGGCCGCCGAGCGGCAGATGACGGAGGTGCCGAAGCGCCACCGATGCAGTCAATACAGACAGGGTAAGGCAGTCCCGGAAGAAACGTCGGGTCACCGGCTCCAGCCAGGGCCGCCCGACCGCGAGCACCGCGCTCGGCAGACAGAGGAAGTGTCGGTCGGCATGAGGGCGAGCCGCCGGCCAGCCAGGTGCGCGCGGCCCGGACGACGATCGCGTAGTCCGTCCCGCCGCCCGAGGTGCCGCGCGCGACCCCCACGACGTGCGCGGACAGCACCGCGCACGACACCGCCCACGCATGCCAGGAGGCCTGACGTACCAACCACCCGGAGATGTCACTTTTGCCCGTGCGCATTCAGATCACGCTAGGGGCTCAAGTGACCGGTGGAGCGGAACGGCACCCCCCAACGCCCGTCTAAGATGCGGCGCATGAGTTATGGGCAGGGTGGGCAGGGGCAGCCCCCGTGGGATCCCTGGAAGCCGGGTTCTCAGCAGGAGCCCCAGTGGGGCAATCAGCGATCCAGCGGGAATCCCGACTGGGCCGCACTGGCGGAGGCTTCCGAAACGCGCAACAAGCGCCGCAAGGTGCTGTTCATCGTGGGCGGGGCGCTGGCCACCGTCGCGGTCGGCGCGGCCGTCGCCATGGCCGTCGTCAACGCGAACGGGAACAACCAGGCCTCGAACCAGCCGTCCAATCTGCCCGCCACCACGGACATCCCGAGCTCCACGGCGCCGGCACCGTCCTTCGAGCCGACCTCGGCTCCCCCGCCGCTGGATCCGAAGCAGTTCATAGCCAGCGCGCAGAAGGACACGGCACCGCTGAGTCCGGACATCCTCTTCCCCGGTACGCAGCTCACCATGGGCGACCGCGTCTACCGCAAGGGGCCGACGGCCGACACGAAGAACTGCGCCTCGGCCGCGAAGGGCTCCCTCCCGGCGGTCCTCAAGAAGGACGGCTGCACCCGCTTCCTGCGGGTCACCTACTCCAAGGACGGCGTGGCGGTGACGGTCGGCGTCGCGGTGTTCGACACCGAGGCCAAGGCGTCCAAGGCCAAGGCCGACGCGGACAAGAAGAGCATCATCGCGTCACTCGCCGGCAACGGCGTCAAGTCGTTCTGCGACGCGGCCGTCTGCCGTTCGACGACCAACTCCTACGGCCGTTACGCCTACTTCACCCTCGCCGGCTTCACCGGCGGCAAGGACGTGACGACGAAGGACACCCAGGTGTTCACCACCGGCGACGACCTCGCCGAGTTCGCGTTCCGTCAGATCCGCCGCCGGGGCGAGGCCCAGGCATCGGCGGCGGCCAGCCAGTAGCGGCACCGGGCGGCGGCCCGGAACACCGGCCGCCGCCCCGCACCGCCCGCGCCCCGGGCGCTCACGATCGCCGAGCGCGTCCCCGCAAGCCGCGCTCCCAGCACGGCAGTTGAAGCACCGCCCCGGCCGCAGGCACCGCCGCTAGCAGGTCTCGCATCCGGCCGCACCCGGCAACGTCCGCCGGTTCCGCGCCTCCTTGTTCCGCGCGGCGAGCAACTCGTCCGCGGGGTAACCGACTTCCTCCAGCGTCAGGCCGTGCGGCCGTACGACATGGACGGCCGAATCCCGTACGCCGGCGGCGAGCACCTTCCCCGGCCAGTCGGGGCCGCGGTGCCCGTCCCCCACGAACAGCAGGGCCCCGATCAGCGACCGCACCATGTTGTGGCAGAAGGCGTCGGCCCGCACGGTGGCGGTGATGACGCCGTCCTCACCGCGCACCAGGCTCAGTTGCTGGAGCGTGCGGATGGTCGTCGCGCCCTCGCGCTTCTTGCAGTAGGCGGCGAAGTCGTGCTCCCCCAGCAGCCGTTCGGCCGCCCGGTTCATGGCGTCGACGTCCAACGGCCAGTCGTGCCACAGGACATGACTGCGCAGCAGCGGGTCGACGCCGCCCGGTTCGTCGGTGACGCGATAGGCGTAGCGCCGCCAGATCGCCGAGAACCGCGCGTTGAACCCGGCCGGCGCCTCGGTGAGCGACCACACCCGCACGTCCTTCGCGAGCCGCCCGGCGAGCCGCTTCAGCAGCTTCTCCCGATGCTCGGCCCACAGCTCCTCGGGAAGGTCGACATGGGCCACCTGCCCGCGCGCGTGCACCCCGGCGTCGGTCCGCCCCGCCACGGTCAGCTCGTACGTGGTGTCCTTCGTCCGCGTCACCGTCCGCAGCGCGTCCTCGATCTCGCCCTGCACGGTCCTGCGTCCCCCGGCCTGCTTGGCCCACCCGGAGAACTCGCTCCCGTCGTACGACAGATCCAACCGCACCCGTACGAACCCGGGCTCCGCTTCGTCACTCACACCTAGATCCTCTCAGCACCGGGCTTCTGCCCGGCAACGCGAAAGCGGGCCCGCCCCCGAAGGGACGGACCCGCTCACAGCAAGGCAGTGCCTCAGGCGTCCTTCGACTCCTCGGCGGGAGCCTCGACGGCGTCCTCGACCTTGGTGTCCTCGACCTTGGCCGGAGCCTCGGCGTCCTTGGCGGAACGCTTGGTGGCGGCCTCGGCCTCACCGGTGGCCTGCTGGGCCACGGTCAGGGCCTCCACCAGCTCGATGACAGCCATGGGCGCGTTGTCGCCACGGCGGTTACCGATCTTGGTGATACGGGTGTAACCACCCGGGCGGTTCTCGTAGCGCGGGCCGATCTCGGTGAAGAGCGTGTGCACGATGCTCTTGTCCGTGATCACCGAGAGCACCTGACGGCGGTTGTGAAGGTCACCCTTCTTCGCCTTGGTGACCAGACGCTCCGCGTAGGGACGCAGACGACGGGCCTTGGCCTCGGTGGTGGTGATGCGGCCGTGCTCGAAGAGCGACTTCGCGAGGTTCGCGAGGAGCAGCTTCTCGTGCGCGGCGCTGCCGCCCAGACGGGCACCCTTGGCGGGCTTCGGCATGGTTTCTCCTAGGTGTCTGCCCCGGCCGTATCAGGTACCGAGGTCAGTGTCCGAGCGGGCGATTGCCCGTCGAAGATCCGGGGTCCCGAAGGACCCCGGAGGACGGAAGGCGTCCCAGTACTGGTCAGTACTGCTCGGTCTCCACGAAACCCGCGTCCGCGTCGTCGTCGGCGCCGAAGGCGTCGGCGGCGGCGGTCGGGTCGAATCCGGGCGGGCTGTCCTTGAGGGCCAGGCCCATGCCGGCCAGCTTCGCCTTGACCTCGTCGATGGACTTCGCGCCGAAGTTGCGGATGTCCAGGAGGTCGGCCTCGGAGCGGGCGACGAGCTCACCCACGGAGTGGATGCCCTCACGCTTGAGGCAGTTGTACGAGCGGACCGTGAGCTCCAGCTCCTCGATCGGCAGCGCGAGATCGGCGGCGAGGGCGGCGTCCGTGGGGGACGGGCCCATGTCGATGCCCTCGGCGTCGATGTTGAGCTCGCGGGCCAGACCGAACAGCTCGACCAGGGTCTTACCGGCCGACGCCATGGCGTCACGGGGACGCATGGCCTGCTTGGTCTCGACGTCGACGATCAGCTTGTCGAAGTCGGTGCGCTGCTCGACACGGGTCGCCTCGACCTTGTACGTGACCTTCAGCACCGGCGAGTAGATCGAGTCGACCGGGATGCGCCCGATCTCCTGACCGACCTGCTTGTTCTGAACGGCGGAGACGTAGCCGCGACCGCGCTCGACGGTCAGCTCCATCTCCAGCTTGCCCTTGCCGTTGAGCGTGGCGAGGACGAGGTCGGGGTTGTGGACCTCGACACCGGCCGGGGGCGCGATGTCGGCGGCGGTGACCAGACCCGGGCCCTGCTTGCGCAGGTACATCACGACCGGCTCGTCGTGCTCCGAGGAGACGACCAGCTGCTTGATGTTGAGGATCAGGTCGGTGACGTCCTCCTTGACGCCCGGCACGGTGGTGAACTCGTGCAGGACACCGTCGATGCGGATGCTGGTGACAGCAGCGCCGGGGATCGACGAGAGGAGGGTGCGGCGCAGGGAGTTGCCGAGGGTGTAGCCGAAGCCCGGCTCCAGCGGCTCGATCACGAACCGGGAGCGGAATTCGTCGACGACCTCTTCGGTCAACGAGGGACGCTGAGCGATCAGCATGTGTGGATCAATCCTCTTTTTCGTGGACGCCCGCTATTTGACGCCCGACGGAACCGCGCCTCGCGAGAGGCCGGGTACAGCAAGGGTACGGGCGATACGGCCCTATTACGGAGCCGTACCGCCCGGAATCCTCAAACCGACACAGGGCCGTCGAGGACGACGACCGAGCGGCCGTGCGTCAGACGCGGCGGCGCTTCGGCGGACGGCAGCCGTTGTGCGGGGTGGGGGTGACGTCCTGGATCGAGCCGACCTCGAGGCCCGTGGCCTGGAGGGAGCGGATCGCGGTCTCGCGACCGGAGCCCGGGCCCTTCACGAAGACGTCGACCTTGCGCATGCCGTGCTCCTGCGCGCGACGGGCGGCCGACTCGGCGGCCATCTGCGCGGCGAAGGGGGTGGACTTGCGCGAGCCCTTGAAGCCGACGTGGCCGGCGGAGGCCCAGGAGATCACGTTGCCCGCGGGGTCCGTGATCGAGACGATCGTGTTGTTGAACGTGCTCTTGATGTGGGCGTGCCCATGAGCGACGTTCTTCTTTTCCTTGCGGCGCACCTTCTTGGCAGCGCCCTGACGACCCTTGGGGGGCATCTATTTCTCCTACGGGGAGGTGGTCGGTCCTACAGCGAAGACCGCTGGTGAAGCGTTGTCCGCTGAGGACTACTTCTTGCCCGGCTTCTTCTTGCCGGCGATCGCGCGACGCGGGCCCTTACGGGTACGAGCGTTCGTGCTGGTGCGCTGACCGTGCACGGGCAGGCCACGACGGTGGCGGATGCCCTGGTAGCAGCCGATCTCGATCTTGCGGCGAATGTCGCCCTGGATCTCGCGACGGAGGTCACCCTCGGTCTTGATGTTGGCGTCCACGTACTCGCGGATCTTGACCAGCTCCTCCTCGGAGAGGTCACGAACGCGCGTGTTGGGGTTCACGCCAGTCTCGGCCAGCGTCAGCTGGGAAAGGGTCCGGCCGATGCCGAACACGTAGGTGAGGGCGACCTCCACACGCTTTTCGCGCGGGATGTCAACACCGGAAACGCGTGCCATTCAATGGCTCCAGTTGTCGTTCGGAGGTCTTCCGCAGAACCGGATCCCGCCCGCCGTCGTGCCCTGATCCAAGGGATCGAGCATTCGGTACGAACCGGGTCCCCGGCCTCCGACCGGGGGTGTCAGGCCTGATGGGAGTCAGTCCTGGATCCTGCGTATGAACATGTACTGCTGCGTCGCGCGAAGTATCTGCGGGGTGCAGAAGGTGCGGTCGTGCGTCAGCCCTGGCGCTGCTTGTGGCGCGGGTTTTCGCAGATGACCATGACCCGACCGTGACGGCGGATCACCCTGCACTTGTCGCAGATCTTCTTGACGCTCGGCTTGACCTTCATTAGGTGAGGTTCTCCGGGTCAGTGCCACCCTCCGTGTCCCGGGACCGGGACACGGAGCAAGGCAAGATCTACTTGTAGCGGTAGACGATCCGGCCGCGTGTCAGGTCGTACGGAGACAACTCCACCACGACCCGGTCGTCAGGGAGGATGCGGATGTAGTGCATGCGCATCTTGCCGCTGATGTGCGCCAGGACCTGGTGGCCGTTCTGGAGCTCCACCTTGAACATCGCGTTCGGAAGAGACTCAACGACAGTGCCCTCGATCTCGATGGCACCTTGCTTCTTGGCCACGCTTTGCCCTTCGAATCGACTACCTTGATCGACTTCGTGCGAGCGCATGCAGACATGCGGGTGCACGAGAGCCGACGAGTCAGTCTACGTCAGGGCTCCCGGAAAGACGAATTCGTCTCCGGCCACCTCCGCCATTCATGACGATGCCCCACCCGTCGACGCGATATGCGCGAGGGGCAGGGCTGACCGGTCGTACGGTCGGCGGAGTGACGGGTGGGGAAGAAGCGAGAAAAAAAAATCGAACGCACGATCGATATTGGAGGATCTTCCGCATGCCCTCCGCGGGTGACACCGCGACCCGCGAGGGCATCGGGCCGCTCGGCCCGTCGGGACAACGCCGGCGCTTCAGCCCGCGAGGGGGTCGGGCGCCGCCGTGACGCCGTACTCGGCGAGCTTCGCCCGGCCGCAGTCGGGCGCCGTGAGAACCAGCGGCCCTTCCTCGGTCAGCGCCACGGAGTGCTCCCAGTGCGAGGACCAGGTCCCGTCCGTGGTGATCACGGTCCAGTCGTCCTCGAGCACTTCGGTCCGCGGTGTGCCGAGCGACACCATCGGCTCGATCGCGAGGCAGAACCCGGGGACCAGCTTCGGACCCTTCCCCCGCTTCCGCTCCACGTAGTTCAGCAGGTGCGGGTCCATGTGCATCTCGGTACCGATGCCGTGGCCGCCGTAGTCCTCGATGATCCCGTACTTGCCGCCGCCCGGCTTCGGCTGGCGGCGGATGTAGGTCTCGATGGCCCGCGAGACGTCCACCAGCCGGTTGCCCTGCTTCATGGCCGCGATACCCGCCCACATCGACTCCTCGGTCACCCGGGAGAGCTCGATCAGCTCAGGAGCGTGGCCGGAGCCCACGAACGCGGTGTACGCGGCGTCGCCGTGCCAGCCGTCCACGATCGCGCCGGCGTCGATGGAGATGATGTCGCCGTCCTTCAGGACGGTCTTGTCGTCCGGGATGCCATGGACGACGACCTCGTTGGCCGAGGTGCAGATCGTCGCGGGGAAACCGCCGTACCCGAGGAAGTTCGACTTGGCGCCGTGCTCGGCGAGCACCTTGCGCGCGACCTCGTCCAGATCCCGGGTCGTCGCACCGGGTACGGCCGCTTCCCGCGTGGCCGCATGAATGGCCGCGACGACCAGCCCGGCCTCACGCATCTTGGCGATCTGCTCGGGGCTCTTGATCTGCACCATGGTGGCTGCGGCCTTTCTGGACCGGAACGACGGACTACTCCAACGATACGGGGGACTGGTCCCACC
>NZ_JBHWVI010000300.1:0-8330 GCF_042737005.1 Streptomyces sp. NPDC060027 | reverse complement strand
GAGGTGCTGGACCGGCGTCTGCACCACCTGCCACCAACGCCTGCCCAGCGGTTCACACTCAAAGCCGAGATCAAGACAGACCTAACGGAGTCCTAGTAGAGCCTGCAGCTCTTCTGAGACCATCACGTACCCTGCGCCCGTGAGCGCTTGCTTCACCCTTGCAAGATCTCCGGCGTCCAGATCGCCTCCGCCTGAGCGTCATCCGTGCCGAAAAGGGCTCCGGGGCTGTCGGCCGACACCAGAGCCAGAGACCCGAACTTGCTTACGCACACCACGATCCGAGTCCCGCACACCGTCGCCTCTGCGGGGACAACGACGCGACCGTACTCACTGGAGTTGAGTGTCCCGCTCAGCTGAGCAACTCGTCCCGAAGTCACTCTCCAGCCCGGACGCTAGACGTCCGAAACGGCACGGCAACTTTGGCTACGGCTGCCATGGGTTCAGTCCCAGCAGACCGGTATCTCTTCTACTCCATATGTGTGCTGGCCGAACACGAAGGAGAGTTCATCCTCTGCGCAGGCGAGGGAAATTTTAGGAAACTTTTCTGCCAAGTGTTTCAGATAAAGACTCATTGCTGCTCTGGCTAGTGCATGACCTATACAATGATGGATCCCGTGACCGAAGGCGATATGGCCACTGGAGTCGCGACGAAAGTTCAGTTCCTTGGGGTGAGAGAACTTTCTCTCATCCCAATTCGCCGAGGCGAGGGAGATGAGAACGGTATCCCCTTTCCGGATAGTGCGGCCCGCGATGTGTACGTCCTCCGTGGCTCTGCGCGCCAGCCCCGTGTGAGAAACGGTGTTGTATCGCAGGAGTTCTTCCGTTGCGACGGAAGCCTCTATCTTGCCAGATTTGATGGAATCGAACTGTTCAGGCTCACGCAGTAGAGTCAATGTGGCAAGACTCATGCTGTCCCTGGTGGTGTCTATTCCGGCAATGATGAGCATTAGTATTGAGGAT
Source organism: Streptomyces sp. NPDC060027 (assembly GCF_042737005.1). Classification (NCBI taxonomy): domain Bacteria; kingdom Bacillati; phylum Actinomycetota; class Actinomycetes; order Kitasatosporales; family Streptomycetaceae; genus Streptomyces; species Streptomyces sp. NPDC060027. The sequence continues at coordinate 7,370 of NZ_JBHWVI010000300.1, read as the reverse complement.
TTAATCTCGGATCGCCGTGTGTCGTCGGCTTCGGGGAACTGCCCGGCCAGGCGGGCCAGCACGCCCGGATGGGAGGATGTCCACGAGATGTCTCTGACCAGCTCCGACGCCACGCGAGCCAGCGGTGACAGATTCCTCATGCGTTCGTCCCTGGACATGATGGAAAGCCAGTGTGTAACGGTCTCCTCGTGCTGTTCCGGGAGACCCAGGAAACCTAGGATGAAGTGATTGGTGAACGGAGTGATCACGCCGCTCAATAGGTCGGCGGGTGGCTCTTTGCTAAGGAAATTCTCTATGAGTCTGCCGAGGGTGCGGTCTGCGGTGCCGCGCATCTCGTCAACTCGCTTCATTGTGAATTCGCGAGACAAAATCCTCCGAAGCTCTGTGTGATCTGGGGGATCAAGGCTGAGGAGAGTTCTGATCTCTGCCCGCTGCCCTCGGGCTCTGTCGCGATTAGACGAGCCGTTGCCTTGCACTCCGAAACGAGGATCACTCAGAATGAATCGCGCATCTGCATGGTGCGTCACCAGCCATGCTGGATGACCATCATGCATCTGGACCAGGCTGATCGGTTCATTCGACCGGCGTTGTTCTAGGTCTCCCGGAGGCTCCCATGGTGAAACTCTCGGAAATGGGTAGGTGGAGATTTTTTCGTCGCCAGGCACTGATCAGTCATCTCCTAGTAAGCGAGAATCGAATTTATCGGAACTGTTGATCAGTGGTGTTTCCCCTTCTGGGGGTGGACCACGCAGCCGATCCAATCCAACGTGTGCCGCAAGCATGTCTGCGGAACCGGTTAGTGCGCCTGAGTAGGCAATGCTCAGTCTGTGTCAGCGTCTGGGAGGCAGGCTGAGAAGCGTCGTCGTCGACAATGATGCTCCAGAAGCAGGCGGAGCACCCTTGGCCACGGCTGTTGGGCAGCAATTGCTCAAGGCGTGCGCAGGACATGACGCCTAGCCTCTTCGTCGTAGCGGATCGGCGGTCTGCCCGAAGAGCACGTGTGGGGCGGCTTGAGGGCCTGAACCATCAGCTCTTGGGTTGGAGCCGGCCAGAGCGCGGATGGGTTCGGGGCGACCTGTTGGTAGACCGACCGGACCATCAGGGCCGGTGGGCGCTGCTCCGGAAAGACCCGTTTGCGGAGACGCATGCGGCGGTCGGCCATCCACGTGACGACGGTGAGGGCGCGAGCACATGACTAATTCGGCAGGATCCCGGAGTCGCTGGTCGTTTCCCCGTCTGCTCAACTGGGCCGACATGAACGTCACAAGGCCATCGCGGGACATCTCCTTCTCGCGCAGGTGGAGAAGAGCGCCGGCTGGTGCGCAGCTGTTCCCTGACAGGCATCACTGGTGTCCCCCCGGACTTCGCGCCGCGGCTGCGAGCCAGAAACACGATCGATGAAGCTCGGCGCGAGTAGTGGGGATAAGGAGCAGTCCGGCCGCGGCGCAGCGCGACGACTGCGGGCCAAGGTCACCGCAAGCATTCCGGGTGCGGCGTGGGCGGTGCTGGTCGGTGACGCGCTCTCGGCGGTCGGCAGCGGGCTGACCCTGCCTTTCCTGCTGGTGTACCTGCACACCGTGTGCGGAATTCCTGAGGGGTATGCCGGACTTGCGGTCGCCGCGCTGGCTGGCGCAGGTCTGATCGGAAATCCACTCAGCGGCTGGCTGGCAGACCGCGCCGCACCGCGTACAGCGCTGCTCCTGGGGTTGCTCACGGCGGCCGGTGGGGCAGGAGCGCTGGCGTGCGTGCACAGTACGTGGCAGGCATTCGCCGCAACTGGCCTGATGGGGCTGGGCGCCGGAATCGTCTGGCCGGCTCAGGATGCCTTGCTTGCGACCGTGGTGGAGTCCTCGCAGCTATCCACAGTGTTCGCGGTGAGGCATGCCACCTTGAATGTCGGCGTAGGCACAGGGGCCGCACTGGCTGGACTCATCGCTGACCTGTCGTCCCCAGTGAGCTTTCAGCTCCTCTACCTGCTGGATGCCGTGACCTTCCTGCTCTTCATTCCGATACTGCTTGTTGCACCCGGCCTGCGGAGCCGCGGTGCCCTCCGGCCGCAGACAGCGCGATGCCCGGGTGGGGGGGCTGAAGGCTTGCCGGGCGAGGGTATTCGACAAGTGCTGTCCGACCGGCCGTTCCGGCGGCTGTGGTTGGTTGTCCTCCTGGCTGTAACAGCGGGCGCGGTCCAGATACAGGCTGCCTTTCCTATCTATGCGATCGAGAGCGGAGGGCTGGACGCCGGATCTCTTGCTCGCATGTATACGGTGAATGCATGTGCTGTGGTCCTGATGCAGTTGCCGGTGATGAGGTTCATGAAACAGCGGTTGCGCACTCGAGGGCTGGCTGTCGTATGCCTGTGCTGGGCTGCGACGTGGGTCCTCACCTTGGCGGGCGGTGAACTCGGTAGCGGTGTGGGGGCCGTATGGATGTTCACCGCGGCGATGGCGGTCTTCGCACTTGGCGAGACGTTTCTTTCGCCCACTGCCGCACCGCTGGTCAATGAACTGGCCTCAGATCATCTGCGGGGCCGGTACAACGGTCTGTATGTCCTCGCATGGACATGCGGCTCGATCGGCGGGCCCGCCCTGGCTGGTCTGCTGGTCTCAGGCCAGGCATCTTTGCTGTTCGCTATCTGTATCGCTGGGCTGCTGACGGCTGCCGGCCTTGCACGCCGCCTGGAGCGGATTGTGCCTGAAGCCGTGAACCGGGCTGCCCCCACGTCGATACATGCCACCGAGTTGGTTCCTGCAGATTGATGTGTGGTCGGCCAGGCATGTCGTGGCGCAGCCGGGAGAGCCGTTCTGCGCGCCTTGCTTCCCATGCCCGACTTGAATGCTCTGTCCGTCGAAGAGAACTCGACGCCGCCGTTACCTCCGGCATGCCACAGAATCAGCGACAGTATTAGGGCGACACCGTGGACAGCGGTGACGTCGCTGAGTACTTATTACTCTTCGAACGGGTCGGCAGCTACTACACAGTGGGACTGCATGTCCCGCAAGCTGCGCCGCCGTGGTCGTTGAGATCCATCGGACTGTCCGTGGGTGCCCAGTGAGCCGAGAGTGTCGCAGGTTGCCCAGAACGGACAGGTCCTGGTCACAGGGGGAGCGACGTAAGCCGCCACCTCTCTGCGGCACCCGCGGCTGTGCCAGTTGCTCACCGAACACTGTAGGAGGTCAAATGGAGCAGCAAGTACGTGTTGCCCTGGTTGCTATGCCATGGCAGGCACTGGACGTGCCTTCGTTGCCTCTCGGCTTGTTGCGAGCCGTCTGCGGTCGTGACGGGCGGGAGCTGCCGAAGAGCTACTTCGGGCACCTGGCATGGGCTGAGTTCCTCTTGGAGCGAAGCGGGGGCGAGATAAAGCCGAGCGATTATGCGCATATCGCCTTCACCTGCAACTTCGACAATGTCGGGGACTGGGTCTTTTCCGGTGTTTTGCACGGCGACGATACCTTCGGGCGTACCGAGTTCGACGCTCATCGGGCGGCTTCGGGGGAAGACGTCGGTATGGCCCTGCAGATGAGGATGCTTGCAGCAGAATTTGTTGACAGGATGGCCACCGCGATCCTTGAGGATGACCCCGATGTGGTTGGTTTTTCCACCACGTTTCAGCAGAACGTGCCGAGTCTTGCACTAGCAGCCCGGCTCAAGCGGGAGCGCCCCGACCTGATCACTGTGTTCGGAGGCGGAAACTGCGACGGTGTCATGGGTGCCGCCCTGCATCGCTGCTACCCCTTCGTTGACTATGTAGTTCGCGGTGAGGGAGAAGAGGCCTTTCCTGCCCTGCTGCATGCAGTCGAGGGGAAGCAATCGGTCGACGCGATCCCTGGACTGTGCTGGCGCAGTCCAGACGGGAAGTCCGTTGCAAACACCGAGACTCGCCGGACCGTGCCCCCCGGCTTTATCCCCGTACCGGACTACGACGACTGGCATGAGCACATGCGCGGATCCGCTGTGCGTCGGTTCATCAAACCGAAGTTGCTCGCCGAGACCGCGCGAGGCTGCTGGTGGGGCGAGGCGCATCACTGCACGTTCTGCGGGCTCAACGGATCATTTATGACTTTTCGCAGCAAATCAGCCGAACAGGCAGTGAATGAGCTGCTGCACCTGGTGCAGCGCTATCAGATGCTGGACGTGGTGGTCGTCGACAACATCATTGACAACGCGTATTTCGACACGGTGCTGCCTCAGCTTGCAAAGCTCGACTGCGATCTGCGGATCCACTACGAGATCAAGGCGAATCTCAAGCCCGAGCAGGTTGCCGCACTTCGCGATGCGGGCGTGGTCTATGTGCAGCCGGGCATCGAGTCTTTGTCTTCCGCAGTCCTGAAGCTCATGGACAAAGGGGTGCACGCGGCGCACAACATCCGAACGCTGCGCGACTGCCAGTCGGCCGGACTCACTGTGGTGTGGAACTGGCTGTTCGGATTTCCAGGCGAGGTACCCGGCCACTACTGGCCCGCCATTGAGCAGCTCCCGGCCCTGGTGCACCTGCAACCTCCAGGTGGTGTGGGCCGGGTGGAGTTGGAGCGCTTCAGCCCGTACTTCAACAAGCCCGAGCTCGGCTTCCTGCGACGCCAGGTTAGGTCGACCTATCACTATGTCTATGACCTGCCAGAACGCGAGCTGAACGACCTGGTGTACAACTTCGACACCGACCATGCAGGTATCGACGGTGAGGTTCTGGAAGGGCTGAACCAGGCAACCGCCCGGTGGGCCGAGCACCACGAGGGCAGCACTCTGGTGCGGTACTTGGACGACGGCGGTCTGTGCGTTCGTGACCGCAGGCGTGGCTGGCCGCAGCGTGACCATTACATCTCAGATCCAGGGCTTGTGGCCGCCTACTTGGAGTTCGAGCACGGCCGTTCCCTCAGAGGCGCGCTGGCCCGGCTTGAGGACCAAGGGATCCGGCTTGACGAGGACCGGCTGCGCACCTGGGTGGAAGAACTGATGGCGGCGGGTCTCCTCTTCACCGAGAGCGGACGCTATGTCGCCCTGGCCACCGCAACTGAACCGGTAAGGATGGCGGAAGCGGCATGATCGACACTTCTCCGCACGGCGGCATGAGCACAACTGCAGAATGCTTCGGGCTCGGTCCACGCCGTGAGGTCGTGACCAACCCATTGGACATAAGCACCCTGGCCCGCATCGACATGGCGGAGATGGCCATGAAGGGGTGTAATCGTCTCGAGGTGGTCAAGGATGTCGAGCTCGGCCGCGATACGGAGTTCGACATCCGCTTTCTCCATCTGCTCAGGCAGGCCTCGACTTACGGCGTGTGGGTGTCTTGGCATGCTGCAGGGCTGCCCGACTGCTCTGTAAGCGATCTGCATCATCTTCCCCCTCCGCAAACCACCCGATCCGAGTCCGCCAGGTCAGCAGTTGAGCGGTGGCGGGACGAATACACCTACGGCCTCTGCTACTACCGCAAGGGGCCAGGATTCTGGCAAGTCAGGGACGCCAGGGCGGCCGGACGACGAGGTCGCTTCACTCTCGGCGGTGAGCGAGTAATCCAACTCTTGGAGCGACTCGACCGGCCGACCGCATCGGCCGAGCTCCTCGACGCGTCCGAGCTGCTCCCGGTTCTTTATGAGGCGCACCTGACCGTTCAAATCGGTGACTGGCTCCTCCTCCTGCCGCATCGGCTGCAAAGGTGGCCCATTCCTGCCTACAGCATCTGACAGTCGCTAACCTTGTTCTTTATCTACCAAGATCTTCCAGGTTTGCCGATGGCCTTGAGAGTCTCGGGATGTTTCGCGGTCTTGCCGACGTCGTAGCGGGTGGCGGGCCGCCGGTTCTTCGAGCCGGGAGGGCGTCCGGGTCCAGTTCCGGTTGGTTGAGGAACATGGGCGGGGCAGTGCAGGTGTGCGCGGATGTTCCTGAACCCCCGGCGGACCCGGGCTGGGGTGAGGTGTTCGGGCTTGGCCGGTTTTTCCCAGGGCCGGCGAAGTTCGATGGCGAGGGGCCGGGCGAGGCGAAGCTGGGTATGGGCGACGACCAGGAGCCAGGTCCAGCGGTCCGCGGCTTGGGGAGTACAGATCTTCGGGGTGGTCCAGCCGAGTGTCTGCTTTCCGAACCTGAAGGTGTGCTCCAGATCGAATCTCCTGAGGAACACCTGCCACCACAGGTCCACGTCCTCCGGGACGGCGCCGGTCTTCGAGGACCACAACCAGACCGGCGGAGCCTGGCGGTCCTTGGAGAGGTGCTCGACCTTGAGGCGGACCAAGGTGCCCTCAACGACGGGGAGTTCACCGTCGTGCTCCAGCCAGGCCGAACGGTGAGTCAGCCGTGGGTGGACCCGATCCCAGGCCTGGGCCGCTGTCTTGCCGTAGTTGATGGTGTCGGTGGCCGTCACGACGGCTGGTTCGGGCCAGGTCTCGGGTTGGGTGAAGCGGAACTCGGGCCCGTGCTTGGGCGGGCGCCCGCCCCTTGGGTCATGGACACGGGGCGGTTTCGGCAGGCGCATCACCCGGTCACTGCGGATCCGGCCGACCAGCTCGACGGGCAGGTCCCGCAGCACCCATGCCAGGCGGGTGACGTCGTAGCCGGCGTCCATGACGATCGTGATGTCCGGGTCTCCGGTCTGCCACTGGCCTACCGCGACGAGCCGCTCGACCACGGCTCTCAGCTGGGCGGCGGTGACTGCGGTCGCATCATCGGCGGGTCCGAGCCGGACCACGTCCAGGATCGCGGTCCATGACGTGGCCCCGGGTTCCAGGACGGCGACGAAGGAGTACGGCCAGCCCGGGATGAACTGTGACGCCGACTTCGCCCGCCCATAGACGTGGCAAAACAGCCTGTCCGCCGAGCAGGGCGCGTCCGACCGCTGCCAGGGCGACACATCAACCGCCAGCACCAGACGCCTCGCTTCGAACCGGGGCAACCGCAGCCCGGCCAGCACAGTTCGCAGCCGCTCAACATCGATGCGGCCGCGGTTGAGGGCTCCGTACATCGCTCCGTGCCCACGGCGATGCTCAGGCACCAGCGTCAGGTCCACCGGCGAGACAACCGGCCCATCGACACACAGCACCGCGTCGGTCAGTTCGAACAGTTCATCGCCCCGCGCGGTCAAACACTCGTAGAAGTCGGCCCGGAAGCATGACGCTTCCACGAACGCTTCCCGCCGGACACGGCGATGCAGCACACTCATGACAACGGCCTTCGGTTGATCCCGTATCTCTGTGACGGAGCACAGGATCAAGCGAAGGCTGTTGCCATGTCTGGCAAATGCCCAGGTGAGCAGCCTAGTTCGAGGCACATTTCGACACCGCTAGATAATAGGACTCCGTTAGGTCTGTCTTGATCTCGGCTTTGAGTGTGAACCGCTGGGCAGGCGTTGGTGGCAGGTGGTGCAGACGCCGGTCCAGCACCTC
>NZ_JBHWVI010000299.1:0-8370 GCF_042737005.1 Streptomyces sp. NPDC060027 | reverse complement strand
GCACAGAACCGGGGCCCCACACCACACGAGATGTTCCGGGCACCCGGTCTATGTCTGGAAGACGGCGACACCGCGCCGCCTGGCCGGAGGACACGGACGGTTCGAGGCCGAGGGCCTGGTGGCCGGCCCCTGACCTTCCGCTACTTCCACTCAAGGCCCCAGACGTTCGAGTCCTTCTTCACGGGCGCCGTGAACCACTTCGCCCCCACCTTGTGTTCGTGGTATCTGCAGTGGGCGTCGTAGGAGTACGTGTACTTCGTGGCCTTGAACTTCTTCGACTCGTGGAACATCGTCATGCGGACTTTGGTCTTGCCCGCCTTGTTCCTCGCCGGGATCGAGTAGCTCCAACTGCTGGACTTCGACCAGGATCCCCCCACGGTCACACTGAACGACGTACTCGCCTTGGCGAAGATCACCCCGGCCTCGGCCTCGACACCGCCGTACCGCTGGCGCTCACCGTGGCCGTCTTCGAATGGTTGTAGGTGAGGTTGCCGCCGAGGTTGTCGTACTCGCTGTGCAGCTTGGTCGGCTTGCTCACCGTCGACTTGTTGGTGATGTGGTAGCACTTGCCGGGAGACGGAGCGCACGCGGCGGAGGCGGTGCCGGCGGTGCCGGCGACAATGCCTGTCGCGACAACGGCCGTGGAAACAAGGGCACTTGCGACTCTCAGCACGGATGAGCCCTTTCGCGGAAGCTCGGTGGGTCGGCTCAGAATTCGCCGTGTACGGAAGCGGCGGCAAATGAGTTCCGCGAAGAGGTGAAGTGCCCATGTGTACCGGTGTATTGACAGTCCCTGGTGCGACGGGACCAAGCGTGCGGACGGAGACTCGCCAAGGGTGCGGGTGAGGGGATTGGTCCGCATCCATGCCGTTCCTCACCATCACTCGCGACGTATGAAGTGACCAACGTCTCAAAGTGGCGGTCTATGTGCTTTGCGGTATGGGAAAAGCCGGACCTCAAGTTCTCCCCAAGTCTGCAACCGTATGCCCGCCGCCCTTTGTCGTGGTCAGTGATCCAGAGCAGCGTGGTCATTGAGCTGGGGCAAACGGGGAGTAGGGAAATGCCGGTTGCAACAAATCGAAGAACAGGTCACGGAGCAGGTCGCGAAACGGAGGGCGGAGCGGAGCGCGCCGGGGTTGGTGTCGGGCGTCTCTTCGGCGCCGCCGTGCGTGCCAGGCGGCTGGAGCTGGGGCTCACCCAGGAACGCCTCGCCCTGCAGGCGGGCATGACCCAGGGCGCCCTGTCGCGGATGGAGTGCGGTCGAGGGGTCCCGACCCTGCCCCTGCTGGAGCGTTTGGCGGTGGCCTTGTCCTCGAACCTGCTGATCTCGGTGTCGCCATACGGCGGCGTCCATGTGGTCTTCAAGGCGCTGCCGCGCTGACCCGTCCGACGGTCCTTCTCCTGTGAGTCACCCCGGGCATGGATTTGTACGGAGGCGCGGCACCGGTCCTGAAGTCGTCCGAGTGGTCCTCCGTCGCCATCGGAGGTCTTCTCGTTTCCTCCGGACCGAGCAGGTATCGGCGCGTTCATTGCTCAGGGGCGGCCCCCAAGGCTGACCTCGAACAGTTCAACCGTAGCCGTTCGAGGTCGGTTTATTGACGCCCGTTCAACCTTGCGCGCGGGTTGGGAGTGCACTGAATCCACCCTGCACGGAAATTGAATTGTAAATGATCGGAGCGGCAGGCGCGCAGTCTGGGAGTAGGTATTCCCTGCATCGAGTCACTTAGGCGAAATGCGCTGCATGCGCGGCGGCGCCCCGACCTCGTGGCGGACCCGTACGGCGTCCCCGTGCGCGTCGTTCACTTCGTGCTCCCTCGGGCGTTCAGGTCTCCCCCGCCCGTACGGCGGGATCGCGCGTCTCGAAGGCGAACTGCCCGCCGTCGCCGAGAGGCTGCCGTTTCGTCGACGGGTGTGGGCGAGGACCCTGCCTCGGCCCTTGTCGGTCGCGCCTCTTAATCGTTCGACACCGGACGACCCGGCCGGGATGCTTCATCCCGATGACTTCACCGACACGCACAGACACGCCTTCCGCGTGGGACGAGCGCACCCAGCTGACCACCTTCCTCGACTACGCCCGCGCCACAGCCCGCGCCAAGTGTGAGGGCGTCTCCGCGGAGGACGCCCGCAAGGCCCCGCTGCCGGGGTCCCCCCTGATGACCCTCAGCGGGGTCATCAACCACTTGCGCTGGGTCGAGTACTACTGGTTCCAGGTGGTTTTCCTGGGCGAGGAGGACGAGGGGCCCTGGACGGAGGAGGACCCCGACCGCGAGATGCGCATCGCCGTCGACTTCCCGCTGCCCCAGCTGCTGGACGAGTACGAGGAGCAGAGCGCCCGTTATCGCGAGTTGGTGGCCGGGCGCGACCTCGACGCCAAGGCCGAGCGCGCGGGCCGCGACGGCCGCCGGGTCGACCTCCGATGGATCATCCTCCACCTGGTCGAGGAGACGGCCCGCCACAACGGCCACATCGACATCCTGCGTGAACTGGCCGACGGCCGGACGGGTGACTAGGGGATGACAGAAGCAGGGGTTCCGAGCCCCACCATCCGCTCCATCACCTTCGACTGCACCGGTGACCCGTACGATCTCGCACTGTTCTGGAGTGAGGTGCTGGGCCGCCCGCTCGCCGACGACGACAAGCCCGGTGACCCGGAGGCGCTGATCGTGGACCCGTCCGGTGGCCCGACCCTCCTGTTCGTACGCGTCGAAGAGGGAAAGACGGCCAAGAACCGCATCCATCTCGACCTGCAGCCGCACGGCCGCACCCGAACGGCGGAGGTCGAGCGCGCCTTGGCCCTCGGCGCCCGCCTGCTGGCGGATCACACCCGCCCGGACGGCGGCGGCTGGGTCCTCCTCGCGGACCCGGAGGGCAATGAATTCTGCGTGGAGCGGGGGGAGTCGGGCTAGGGCGTCTCGTCCGTCGAGCCGGTTACGGACGCGGCGGACGGTGCCCTCGGGCCCTTAAAGGGGCTCAGCGTCGTGAGGAAGGGCCCGGAGAGACCGATCGCGGTCTCTCCGGGCCCTCGGCGTGCTCGGCGTATGCCGTGAGCTCCTCGGCGATCGTGCGCGTCTTCGCGTGGTCCGTGCCCTCGGGTGGCGGGATCGATGTCCTGAGCTTCCGCGTCGAACCGCGGAGACCTGTGGCGTCGGCCGCCGAGATCCTTTGACGGAGTGTGTGCCCGGAGTACCCCCTTCTGGATGGATCGACACCCGGAAGGGTGGGGTAAATGTGCGACGCGCCCCATATGGACGGATATTGGGCCCTAAAGGCACAGCGCACCGGGCGCCGGACGCACGACCCCGGCGCCGGCGGCACAGCGCACTCTTGAGGAGGCACTCCATGCGTGGAGCCACGCACGCCAAATGGGCCGCATGTGCGGCGGCGGTAGCCCTCGCGGCGACCGCCTGCGGGGGCGGAGGGAGTGACAGCGGCGGCGGCGGCGGTGGCTCCGGCACGGTCAGTGCCTCCTGGGGCGACCCGCAGAACCCGCTGGAACCGGCCAACACCAATGAGGTGCAGGGCGGCAAGGTCCTCGACATGATCTTCCGCGGCCTGAAGCGGTACGACGCCAAGACCGGCGCCGCCGAGGACATGCTCGCCCAGAAGATCGACACCTCCGACTCGCAGAACTTCACGATCACGATCAAGGACGGCTGGAAGTTCAGCAACGGCGAGGCCGTCACCGCCCAGTCCTTCGTCGACGCCTGGAACTACGGCGCCAGCCTGAAGAACAACCAGAAGAACGCGTACTTCTTCGGATACATCGACGGCTACGACAAGGTCCACCCCGACACGGGCAGCCAGAGCGCCGACACCCTCTCCGGGCTGAAGGTCACCGGCACGAACACCTTCACCGTCAAGCTCAACCAGAAGTTCTCGACCTTCCCGGACACCCTCGGCTACTCGGCCTACTCACCGCTGCCCAAGGCGTTCTTCGACGACCACGCGGCGTGGGTGAAGAAGCCCGTCGGCAACGGCCCGTACACGATCGACTCCTACGCCAAGGGCTCGCAGATGTCCCTGGTGAAATGGGACGACTACCCCGGCGACGACAAGGCGCAGAACGGCGGTGTGACCCTCAAGGTCTACACGGACAACAACACCGCCTACAACGACCTCCTGGCCGGCAACCTCGACCTCGTCGACGACGTGCCCGCGGCCCAGCTCAAGAACGCCAAGACCGACCTGAACGGCCGGTACATCAACACCCCGGCCGGCATCATCCAGACCCTCGCCTTCCCGTTCTACGACCCGAAGTGGAACACCAGCGGCGCTCTGAAGGTCCGCCAGGGCCTGTCCATGGCGATCAACCGCCAGCAGATCACCGACACGATCTTCCAGAAGACGCGGACGCCCGCCAGCGACTGGACCTCACCGGTGCTCGGCAAGGAGGGCGGCTTCCAGGAAGGCCTGTGCGGAGACTCCTGCGACTACAACCCGTCCGAGGCCAAGAAGCTGGTCCAGGAGGGCGGCGGCCTGCCCGGCGGCCAGGTCAAGATCTCGTACAACGCGGACACCGGCTCGCACAAGGAGTGGGTCGACGCAGTCTGCAACTCCATCAACAACGCACTCGGCAACGACACGGCCTGCGTCGGCAACCCGATCGGCACCTTCGCCGACTTCCGCAACCAGATCGGGCAGCACAAGATGCCCGGTCCGTTCCGGGCCGGCTGGCAGATGGACTACCCGCTGATCCAGAACTTCCTGCAGCCGCTGTATTACACGAACGCCTCGTCCAACGACGGCCAGTGGACCAACAAGGAATTCGACAACCTCGTCAACCAGGCGAACGCCGAGACCGACACCAGCAAGGCCGTCAAGCTCTTCCAGCAGGCCGAAGGGGTCGTGCGGGACAACATGGCCGCCATCCCGCTCTGGTACCAGAACGGCAGCGCCGGCTACTCGGACAAGGTCTCGGACGTGGCCCTCAACCAGTTCAGCGTCCCCGTCTACAACGAGATCACCGTCAACTGAGCCGCCCGGGGCGGTCCCGTCACCACGGATCGCCCCTCTACCTCCGGAGCACTCATGGGACGGTACGTCATCCGGCGTCTGCTGCAGATGATCCCGGTCTTCATCGGCGCCACCATGCTCATCTTCCTGATGGTGAACGTGATGGGCGACCCCGTCGCGGGCCTGTGCGGCGACCGGCAGTGTGACCCCGCCACGGCCGCCCAGCTGCGCACGGAGTTCGGCCTCGACAAGCCCTTGTGGCAGCAGTACCTGACCTACCTCGGCAACATCTTCACCGGCGACTTCGGCACCGCGTTCAACGGACAGCCGGTCACCGAACTGATGGCCTCCGCCTTCCCGGTCACCATCCGGCTGACGATCGTCGCGATCTTCTTCGAGATCGTCATCGGCATCACGCTCGGGGTCATCACCGGTCTGCGCCGCGGCCGGCCCGTCGACACCGGCGTCCTGCTGCTCACCCTCGTCGTCATCTCCGTGCCCACCTTCGTCACCGGTCTGCTGGCCCAGTTGCTGCTCGGCGTCCAGTGGGGCTGGATCAAACCGTCGGTCTCCGCGGAGGCCACCTTCGGCGAGCTGATCGTGCCGGGCCTGGTGCTGGCCTCGGTGTCCCTCGCCTACGTCACCCGGCTCACCCGGACCTCCATCGCGGAGAACAAGCGTTCCGACTACGTCCGTACTGCCGTCGCCAAGGGCCTGCCGCGGCGCCGGGTGACCATCCGGCACCTGCTGCGCAACTCGCTGATCCCCGTGGTCACCTTCATCGGCACGGACATCGGCGCGCTGATGGGCGGCGCGATCGTCACCGAGCGGATCTTCAACATCCACGGTGTCGGCTACCAGCTCTACCAGGGGATCGTGCGCCAGAGCACCCAGACCGTCGTCGGCTTCGTGACCGTCCTCGTCCTCGTCTTCCTGGTCGCCAACCTGCTCGTCGACCTCCTGTACGCCGTACTCGACCCGAGGATCCGCTATGCCTGAGCAGCCGCCGTACGAGGAAGAGCCGCATCACGGGCCCGAGGGGCCGCCGCCGGAGGACCTCGTCATCGCCCCGACCGGGATGGGCGGCGCGATGGACCTCGGGACGAGCGAGGCGGAGACCCTGGAGAAGACGCCGGGGGGGCCGGAGGGCACGGGCCCGCAGGAGAAGCCGCGTTCCCTGTGGTCCGACGCCTGGCGGGACCTGCGCCGCAACCCCGTCTTCATCATCTCCGGACTCGTCATCGTCTTCCTGGTCGTCATCTCGATCTGGCCCGGTCTGATCACCTCCCAGAGCCCGCTCCAGTGCGACCTCTCCAAGGCGCAGGAGGGCTCGCAGCCCGGACACCCCTTCGGCTACGACGGCCAGGGCTGCGACGTCTACACGCGGACCGTGTACGGGACCCGGATCTCGATCAGCGTCGGTGTGCTCGCCACGGTCGGGGTCGCGCTGCTCGGCTCGCTGCTCGGCGGGCTCGCCGGGTTCTACGGCGGGGCGGGCGACTCGGTCCTGTCCCGGATCACCGACATCTTCTTCGCGATCCCCGTCGTGCTCGGCGGTCTGGTCCTGCTCTCCGTGGTGACCAGCAATACGATCTGGCCGGTCGTCGGGTTCATGGTGCTGCTCGGCTGGCCGCAGATCTCCCGCATCGCGCGCGGCTCCGTCATCACCACCAAGGAGAACGACTACGTCCATGCGGCCCGCGCCCTCGGCGCCTCGAACTCCCGGATGATGCTGCGGCACATCGCCCCGAACGCGGTCGCGCCGGTGATCGTGGTGGCGACCATCGCGCTCGGTACGTACATCTCGCTGGAGGCGACGCTGTCGTACCTGGGTGTCGGCCTGAAGCCCCCGAGGGTCAGCTGGGGCATCGACATCTCCTCGGCGTCCGCGTACATCCGCCAGGCCCCGCACATGCTGCTGTGGCCGGCCGGCGCGCTCGCGATCACCGTGCTCGCGTTCATCATGCTCGGCGACGCGGTGCGCGACGCCCTCGACCCGAAGCTGAGGTGACCGCCGTGCTGCTCGAAGTGCGCGATCTGCACGTGGAGTTCCGGACCCGGGACGGTGTCGCCAAGGCCGTCAACGGGGTCAACTACAGCGTCGACGAGGGCGAGACGCTCGCCGTGCTCGGGGAGTCCGGCTCCGGCAAGTCGGTGACGGCCCAGGCGGTGATGGGCATCCTCGACGTGCCGCCCGGGAAGATCACCGGCGGCGAGATCCTCTTCAAGGGCCAGGACCTGCTGAAGTTCAAGGAGGAGGAGCGGCGCAAGGTGCGGGGCGCCGAGATGGCGATGATCTTCCAGGACGCGCTCTCGTCCCTGAACCCGGTGATCAGCGTCGGAGACCAGCTCGGCGAGATGTTCACCGTGCACCGCGGGATGTCACGGAAGGAGGCGCGCGGCAAGGCGATCGAGCTGATGGAGCGGGTGCGCATTCCGGCCGCTGCCGAGCGCGTGCGCGACTATCCGCACCAGTTCTCCGGCGGTATGCGCCAGCGCATCATGATCGCCATGGCGCTGGCCCTGGAACCCGCCCTGATCATCGCCGACGAACCGACCACCGCGCTCGACGTCACCGTGCAGGCCCAGGTGATGGACCTGCTCGCCGAACTCCAGCGCGAGCTCAACATGGGGCTCATCCTCATCACCCACGACCTCGGCGTGGTCGCGGACGTCGCCGACCGGATCGCGGTGATGTACGCGGGCCGGATCGTCGAGTCGGCGCCGGTCCACGACATCTACAAGGCGCCCGCCCACCCCTACACGAGGGGGTTGCTGGACTCGATCCCCCGGCTCGACCAGAAGGGCCAGGAGCTGTACGCCATCAAGGGACTGCCGCCCAACCTGATGCACATCCCGCCGGGCTGCGCCTTCAACCCGCGCTGCCCGATGGCCCAGGACATCTGCCGCACCGAGGTGCCGCCGCTCGCGGAGGTCGACGCGGACCGCGGGAGCGCCTGCTTCTTCTGGAGGGAGTGCCTCGATGACGCAGACAGCCACTGAGCCGCTGCTGGAGGTCAGCGGACTGGTCAAGCACTACCCGCTCACCCAGGGAATCCTCTTCAAGAAGCAGGTCGGCGCGGTCAAGGCCGTCGACGGCGTCGACTTCCACCTCGGCCACGGCGAGACGCTGGGCATCGTGGGCGAGTCCGGCTGCGGCAAGTCGACCGTCGCCAAGATGCTGGTCAACCTGGAGAAGCCGACCGAGGGGTCGATCAAGTACAAGGGCGAGGACATCACCCGGCTGTCCGGCAAGGCGCTGAAGGCCGTGCGCCGCAACATCCAGATGGTCTTCCAGGACCCGTACACCTCGCTCAACCCGCGGATGACCGTCGGCGACATCATCGGGGAGCCGTACGACATCCACCCCGAGGTCGCGCCCAAGGGCGACCGGCGGCGCCGGGTCCAGGACCTGCT
>NZ_JBHWVI010000298.1:0-8596 GCF_042737005.1 Streptomyces sp. NPDC060027 | reverse complement strand
CAGGAATCCGAGGGCGAGGAGCCCGAGGGTGAGGGCGAAGGCGATGCGGAGGAAGGCGCCGACTCCGCATACGAGGACGAGGACGAGGACGAGGAAGCGGAGGGCGAAGAGGGGGCGGAGGACGCATACGAGGACGAGGAGGAAACGGAGGGAGAAGAGAACGAGGAAGGGGAGGAGAGCGAGGAAGGGGAGGAGGACGAGGAGGGGGCGGAGGGCGAAGAGGAAGCGGAGGACGAGGAGGACGCTCCCAGGAAGAGGAGAGGACAGAGGCGACGCCGTGAGTGACGTCGGGCAAGGGGTCCTATCCCGTCTCCGTCTCTCAGGCAATCGACCTCGCCGTATGCTCGGACGCCTTCTCGACAAAAGAAATCGTGAGCGCCGGGGGCGTAGGCGTCAAGGCCGCGATATGGAGCGCCTCACGGGGGCACGAAGTGCGCGTGCACCGCCCCTCCCGCGGCACAGGGTGGTCTGTGGTCTAACCCTGCCCGTGCAGTCAGATACCCCTCCCACGGTTGTCTCGGCGCAGGACCGTTGATGTCAGGATTCAGGGCAGGGTCGTCCGGCTGGATGCTGTGTTCACGAGACTCACTGGTGCGAAGTCCGTGCTGCGGGAGGGGGCGGAGTATCCGAGGTGAGCGAGGCTGGCCTGTTCCTGGCGCATGTGCTTGAACGATTCCAGGATGTAGCCGACGAGCAGGACCAGGACTGCGATGATCATGATCGATGCGGCGAGAACGGCGGTGGGCAGTCGCGGCACGGTGCCGGTGTGGGCGAACTCGACCACGACGGGCAGGCCCAGGGCGAGGGCGACGACGGTGAAAAGGCCCGCGATGACGGCGTGGAACTGGGAGGGGCGCTGCCTGCGGGTCAGCCCCAGGATGAGCTTCAGAATGCGCCAACCGTCGCGGTAGGTGCGGAGCTTGCTGACACTGCCCGGGGGCCGGTCTTTGAATCCCACCTCCAACTCGGCGGTGGGAAGCCGCAGGCTGAGCGCGTGCACGGTCATCTCGGTCTCGGTCTCGAACTCGCGGGACAGGGCGGGGAAGGACTTGATGTAGCGGCGAGAGAAGACGCGGTAGCCGCTGAGCATGTCGCTGACATCGTTGCCGAAGAGGACGCGGACGGCGCCGGTGAGCATTTTGTTGCCGACCGCGTGACCCGTGCGGTACGCGGTGTCGACGCTTTCGCGGCGGGCGCCGACGACCTGGTCGTAGGGGCCTTCGAAGAGCAGGTCGACCATTTCGCGGGCCCGGGAGGCGTCGTAGGTGTCGTCGCCGTCGATGATGAGCAGCGCGTCGGCCTCGACGTCGGCGAAGGCGCGGCGGATGACGTTGCCCTTGCCCTTGCGGGGTTCGTGTCGCACGACTGCTCCGGCCGCGTGGGCCTCGGCGACGGTGTTGTCGGTGGAGGCGTTGTCGTAGACGTAGATGATCGCCTCGGGGAGGGACGCACGCAGGTCGCGCACGACTTTCCCGATGGCTGCCTCCTCGTTGTAGCAGGGAACGACGCACGCGACGGTGGGGTTCATTTTGGATTTCCTCGGCCTCTGTGTTGCCCTGCTGCCGGTCGATGCGCTCCCTCATGAACGGCAGTCAGATTTGGTACCTTTTGTGACGTACGTTACCTTCAGCGTCATGCTGCAGCCGACGGCTTGGTTTCGACGTTCACCCGCGTGGATGCGGGCCATCTGGCGAGAGGTCGCGGCCTTCGGCATCGTGGGCGCGCTCGCATTCGTGGTGGAGACCACGAGTTTCAACCTTCTTGCCTTCGGCCCTCCGGGTGAGGGGCCGCTCCACGCCGTCCCGGTCAGCGCCTCGGCGATCGCCACTTTGCTGGCCATGTTGGTCAGTTGGTTCGGAAATCGTCACTGGACCTACCGCGACCGCAAGGGGCCGATCAATCCGCGCGAGGTGGCCTGGTTCGTCGGGGTCAACCTGGTGGGCCTCGTGATCACCGCCGCTCCCGTGTACGCGTCTCGCGAGCTGTTCGGCCTCACCTCGGCCTTGAGCGACAACGTGGCCCGCCTGGCCGGATGGGCTGCGGCGACCGCGGTGCGCTTCACCGTCTACCGAGGACACGTCTTCACTTCACGTCGAGAGGATTCCTCCGACGTGCCCGCATTGATCCGCCGTCGTACGGGAACATGGCGGGGCGACAGGCTCTGGCCCGGGTGCCTGGCTCTGATGGCCGCGGTCTGCGGCTACGTGGTCTCCACCGTATTCCACCCCGGCTTCCTCACTGGCGACAGCGTCGAACAGCTTCTCCAGGCGGAGGGCACCCGGCCGGTGACCGACTGGCATCCGCCGGTCATGGCACTGCTCTGGCGCATCCTCATCCACACCACCGGCGCACTCTCGACGATGGCGGCCCTCCAGACCGCCCTGCTGTGGGGAACCTTGTGGGTGCTTGCCGTCGCACTCTGGAAGCGGACAAGAAGCCGCCCCCTGTCGCTGCTGATGCTCGGCTTCGGCCTCGCACCGCACATCGCCAACTTCACCGGGGTGGTGTGGAAAGACGTCCACATGGCCTATGCGCTGCTCGCCGTATGCGCGATCGCGCTCTTTGCGCGTGAGCTGCCGACGGGACACGACCGGGAGCGCTGGGCCCTGCTGGCGCTGGGTCTGCTCTTCATGGCCTACGCGATCCTGGTCCGGAAGAACGCCTTCCCGGCCGTCCTGCCCCTCCTCCCGATGCTCGTGTTCGCGCTCTGGCCGGCGCCCGGCAGGCGTCGTTGGCTGATCGCCGTCGGCTCCCTGCTGGCCTTCACCGCGGTCGCCAGCGTTGCGGTCTCCTCAGTCACCCGCCCGATCGCCGTCCGCCAATACGCGCAGATCCCGCTGGACGACGTGACCCACGTCCTCACCCCCCAAGAGGTCCGGTCCGCCGCCGAGCAGGCCGGTGCCACCCCCTCGTTCCGCAACGACCTTGTGGAAACCGCACAGAACTGCCAGAGGAAGAAGATCCTGTGGGACGCATACTTCACGTGCTACCCACACCATCCCGGCTACAAGGACGCCATCGGCCCGCACTTCACGGCCGACGAGTCCGATGTGCTGGTGAAAATGTGGGTGCGGCAGATGCCACACCAGGCTTCCGGCTACTTGAAGTACCGCACCCGGACCTTCGCCCGTCTGCTGTTCGAGGGCAATCTGCGCTACGCCAGCGGCACGTTCAATGGCACACCGAAGAACGTCCACGTGGATCCGACGCTCGACGCCATCATGAGGTCCTACGTGACGGGCTTCGCCCACGACGTTCCGTGGCTCTTCCAGGCATGGTTCTGGCTGGCCGTCGCCCTGGTACTGACGCTCCGCCGGCGTTGGCCGGGACCCTGGTCCAGGGAACTGCGACTGCTCGGACTGAGTTCCGTGCTCTACATCGCGTGCTACCTACCGACCGCCCCGCAGGCCAACTACCGCTATGTGTACTGGCCCGCGTTGGCCGGGACGCTCGCACTGATCCTCATCGTGGCAGGGGCGGTCACCCGCCGCCGCGCCCTCGGCGCCGGGGAGCAGGTGCCAGACCGGGCCGCAGCTGGCGAGCCGCCCACACCGTCCGACTCGTCCAGAACATCGCTGGCGTCCACTTCACCCGCAGGGCCCGTAGAGCGCGACACCACTGCCGGAACGCCGGAAGAGTCTCACTCCGCCGCCAGGCTGCGACGAGGGGACGCCGCCGCCCGTTGACCCGCAGCGTGCTGGCCCCAGCCCTCACCGAGCGCCGGGGGCCAGGGCCACCCGGTGCACCCTCCCGGTGACACGAGCACGGTGCAAATCAGCTGCACTTTGGTGATTCGCTCGATCCCCCGGCTCGGGAACAGCTTGACGGCAGAAGCCGCAAGCCCTTAGGAAATGCACCGAGTTGAGCGACCAGCCCGGGAAACCCCGTGGGGGACACCTGCCGGAAGAGAACTCCGTCGGCCGGATGACACAGAGTCCGGTCACGACGCCAGCGATCCGTGCAACGCCGACCAGCCCGAAGGACGCCTTTGAAAGAAGCTGCCATGAGGCACCAGCGAACGCCGGTTCATGGGACGCGGCGGATCCCTCACGGTCTCCTGTGTCGCAAGTCAGTTCCCGGGACAGCAACGGCAGCCTTGGTCGCTGAGCCGCTCGCGCTGGATGCGGCTGCGCACGGCGCGCTTCTGCTCGTAACAGCGGTCAACGAGACGGTCGTCGCGAGCCACCCCGTGCAGCCCTATCGGCGATGGCTCGCGCCCGCCGGTCGACCGTCCCCGACGTCACTTCCACAGGCCCGGCGCCGAGCCTGGAGCCCTTGTCGAATGTGCAGGGCAGGATCGGCACGCTTCTCGGCCGGCTGAAACTATGGCAACTGATGGACTGCCAGCCCTGTGGAGCACGGTACCGACGTGCTGATCTGCTAGCGGTACAGCAGTGCGAAAAGATTCTCCCAACGGCTCGTCACCTCGTCCGGGGAGAAGCGCTGGATATTCGTGCGAGCTCGTTCACCCATTCGGTCTCGCAGGTCCTGGTCACAGATCATCCGGTCCAGATATTTTGCAAACATGCGAGTGTTCCCTTCCGGGGCAATCAATCCGCTTTCTCCGTCGGTGATGATCTCCCGCACTCCAGGGCTCACGTCGAAAGCCACGCACGGCACGGCTGTCGCCATTGCCTCCATAGGCGCCAGGGGAAAACCTTCCCCCCGGGATGGAAGCGCAAAGACCGAGCTTTCGCGCAGTGCCCCAAGCACATCGCTGGTGAGACCCTTCCATTCCACCGAGTCAGCGATTCCCAGATGCGCTGCCTGCTTCTTCAGGACTTCTTCTTCAGGACCCGCACCGTAGATCGCCAGTGTCCAGGAAGGGTGGTCCGAGGCGATCTCGGCCCAGGAATCGAGAAGCAGGTCCACGCCCTTCTCCTCATGGAGCCGGCCGATGCTGACCACGCGCCTCTCGGTCCGTTGAGAAGGGGTTTCGGGAAAGAACGGAAGTGGGTTTGGCATGCAGCCCACATTGTTCATACCTTGGCGGATCCACAGGTCAGCGTCCTCGCGGGTGAGAGCCAGCATCCGGTCCACGTCCTTGTAGAACCGCTTGACGCGGCCGAAGCGGGAGGACTTGCGACAGGTCTCGAACGACTCGTGTGTCATGGCGATGACCGGGATCCCGCACGTATCGGAAAGCGCAACCCATTCCATGGCCCAGACCTGCGTGACGACGATCACGGACCCAGGCTGTGCCCGGCGGAACAGCGCGGTCAGCTTGGCGGACTGCTCGCGCATGCCCGCGTCCCGTGCGGCCCGGCGTCGCCGCTCGCCCACATCGAGCGCGCTTGCCAGCCCGCGTTGAGGTGCACGAGCGGTCGGGTGGACGTCGTACAGCGTGACAGTGGCGTACGGCAGGCTCTCACCCAGGTCAGCGCGTTGATCTTCGGGAGCCGGAACGACGCCGATCACGTGAACAGCATGTCCCCGCTGCGAGAACAGACGAGCCATCTGATGCACCCAGCTGGTGACGCCCCCAATCTCATCCAGGTTGTTGGAGACGAAAAAGATTTCACGGATAGACGTCGGGTCATGTGCTTCGGTCATTCTTGATCCTGTCGTCGTGGAGACAGATACGCAGAGGAGTGCGTCATTGGCGGATCTTTGGCGGAAGAGGATTTCATGGTGACCTTGGCTGTGCCTCCTTACCGCTACCGAGACATGCTGCCGCGCGCGCCGCTCGCCAGAGTTGTCCCGGCAAGGGGAGTCCCCCGCGAAGGGGAGCGGGGCCCTGAAGAGGGGGTCTTCAGGGCCCCGCCAGGCTGGGGAGCCATGCGGATCACGATAGGAGCCCGAACGCCGACCCGAGCTCCCCCACGCTGTCAGGTCACTGGTCCGCAGTAGCAGGCCCGCCGTCGGCGCCTGCCGCCTGCTCTGCAAGGCGTGAGCGGTATGGCGGTGAGTCAGGGGCTCAGTAGGTTGAGGCTGAGATTCAGTGCACTCGTGTTTGCGTGGTCTGTCGGCATATCACGCAAACACACCAGTCGTTGGCGGGGCGATCCGTGGGCGTGCCCTGCCCGCCGGGTCGGCGTTGGGCTGTGCGACGCGTTGCGTGCTGTCAGCGTCCCTGATCGTGCACTGGCGTCGGATGAGCACTATGGCATCGCGTGGGACGAAGGCCAGGGCTGGCAGCAGGTCGTCGACCAGCCTGACCAGGGTGGACGGGCCGACGCCGAGTCAGGGACGGTCACCGATGCCACCGAAAGCGCTTCGCTCGCTTTACGAGAACACCACCGCTTCGGGCATCGGTCGCAGCGGCAAGGAAGGCCCCGACATGGCGTGTGCCCGCTCTGGCGAGCCCGACGACCATGCGCTCTGAGCAGGGGCGCGCCGACGCGGAATCTCGGACGAAGGCGGTGGCGAGAGCGGAGCGATTCGCTGGGTACGTCGGATCATGCCTATGTGGTGAGCAGGCGGTTGAAAAACGTTCGGTACTGGCGCAGGGCCCTGCGCAGCTCTTCGGTGTTCACCTGCTCTCCTCGGTTCCACTGGCCTTCCAGCTCCTGCTTGCGCTCGGAGAACGTCTCGGCCAGTGTTCGCATGACGTCCGCGACCAGGGCGTCGGCGGAGTGCACGGAGTTTCGCGGATCATCCACGAACTTGTTCTGGATCTCATGCCAGCGCGCACGGAAGGCTTCTTCGTCTTCCGCCGTGAGGAGCTGCGGAGCTTCGTCCTGAGCCCGGGGTTCGTCCGACTCCCCGGCATCCTCGTACTGGGGTTCGCCGCGCTCACTCGCTACAGCAGTGCTCTCGCCGGGGAAGGTTGGGGTCGCGGACGACTCGGCTGCTTCGTCCTCCGTGTTCCGGCCATGGGGCTGGGCGAGATCCTCGGTGGACAGACCGCCCTCTGCTGGTTCCTGGTCGTGCTCGCGTTGCATGTCTCCTCCGTCCCTGGCCGCTTGGCATTCGGGGTCGGGTTGGTGAGCCGTTCAGGCTCGGGCGTGGCGAGACTGGCCGCCGTCGACGATCAGTTCGTCGAACAGGGTGCGGTAGTGCACCATGGCACCCCGTAGTTGCTCAGTCGTCGCCGTGTGCCGAATGCTGAGCGCGTCTATCTCGTGGGCGGCCCGGTAGTGCTCAAGGGTGCGGCCATGCTGGACCGAAAGGTCCTTGAGCTGCTGGTCGAAGTCCTCAGTCGGATATCCGCGTTCCTGCATCAGGGAGGTCACCAGGCGGTCTGCGTCATGGACGGCCTCCTCCGGCCGGTCCACGAACTCGTCCTGCACGCTGGTCCATTCTCGGGTGTACCGGTCCCGGGCACTGCTTTGCAGCGGCTTGATGTCCAGCGAGTCATGGCGCTTTTCGCGGGCTCTGAGTTCGCGCTCGCCGGCCTTGGGGCTGCCAGCCTCCTGGACCGTTCGGTCGTATTCGGGGCCGAAGCGCTGACGAAGGTGGCGGCGGCGTATGGCGAGAAAAGCGGCTACTGCCAGCAGGACGACCACCACCGCGATGATGATCGCCAGAAGTGTCGACATGGGGTCGAACCCCCTTCCACATGCTCGATCCATGCCTATTTTATGACGTTCTCCCTCGGTAGTGCACGGTGGGCCGTCGGCGCTGGCGGTCGCGCGGCGTTACAGGGAGAGCGGAGTCTGTTGAGCCCGGATGCTTTCGAATGGGCCTTGGTGGCGCGCGCCACCCTGCGTCAAGCCCTCTTCGAGCGCCGCCGCGAAACGGCTAGCCCCCTGGGGCGACCGGTCCGACGCGGACGCTCGGGTGAGGGCCCGACCACCCAGCCACGGTTCGGGCCCTCCAGATCGCGGTGTTCGGTCGTGTGAGACGGAACGCCAGCTGAGCTGCGTGTTGGGCGGCGTGCCGGCCTTCTGAACGGCTGGGGCAGGAGGACCAAAGAATCCGGACCGCCCGCCTATCTCAAGGAACCCAGTTCGTCTCAGCGGCGGCGGTGCTGAGGGCGACGTCGGCGGTGATGGCCTTGCCGAAAGGCGTCTGTTCCACGGTGACAGCGCGGGCGGGGGCGGTGACGATCTCCAGGCCGTGCTGGCCGATGCGCCTCGGATCCGGGGCCTGGCAGCCGGCGCACGGGATTGCTGTCCCAGAGTTCGACCCGCGGCGTGGCGCCGGTGAACCGCAGGTGCAGAAGGGCCGGTCCCGGAGCGTATTTGGGGGTGTGGGTGACCAGTTCACTGACGATCGGGGCACCGGCTGCGGAGCGTCCCGGATTCTAGGAATCCGAACGGAAGAGGATAGGGCAGAGGCGACGTCGTGACTGAGGTCGATCTTCCGGCCGGGGACCTATCCCGTCTCCGGCCCTCAGACAACCCACCTCGCCGATATGCTCGGACGCCCTCCGCGAGGGGGTCGGATATCTCCGGCAGCGTTGCCGCCCGTGCTTCCAATACTTCGGGCACCGTCATTTCGTAGCCCTCCCACGTGTGTGTCCAGTCCCCGTATCGCCGGTTGTTGAAGACCGGCGACAGCGCGCATACTGCCGGCGCTGGAGGCGGTCAGTTGGCCGGGGTCAGGCGAGCAGCAGCCGGCACCAGCTGTCGGCGAGCCACCGCTCGAACCGCTCGGGCGGCCAGCCGCGGTCCTCGACCAGCAGGCAGTAGAACTCGGGCGAGTTGGTGGC
>NZ_JBHWVI010000297.1:0-8611 GCF_042737005.1 Streptomyces sp. NPDC060027 | reverse complement strand
GTCCAGAGGGGCCGGTGACCATGGTCACCGGCCCCTTTTGTCGTCCTTTTGCTACGGTGGAGAGACCCCGACGAGACGCGTCGTACCGGGCTCCGCAAAGACGACGCACCCCCGTCCAGCCGTTGTCTCTCGGAGGTGCTCCCATGGCCTGGGTTCTGTTGATCGTCGCCGGTCTGCTCGAAGTGGGCTGGTCGATCGGAATGAAGTACACCGACGGCTTCACACGCCTGGTCCCGAGCGTGCTGACGGGCGCGGGGATCATCGCGAGCATGGTCCTCCTCTCCTACGCCGCGAAGTCGCTCCCGATCGGTACCGCCTACGGCGTCTGGGTCGGCATCGGAGCGGCGGGCGCGGCGATCCTCGGCATGACCATCCTCGGCGAACCGGCCACCGCGGCCCGCATCTTCTTCGTCTGCCTGCTCCTGGTGTCGGTGGTGGGGCTGAAGGCTACGTCGGGGCACTGAGGGACCCGCCGCAGCCGCGCCAGAAGCCTCCTGGGCAGACGTGCCCCCACCTCTGGGGAGACCTGACTGCCGGTCAGCAGCACGTCAAGGGAGGTGACCATCCGATCAACGGCTCGTTATTCCGTACGAGGCTGCGAACGCGCGGTCGAGGCAGGAGGTACATGAGCATGGGGAGTACGGCAGGACCTGGCGCGACGGCCGCGCCTGGCCACAGCGCACCAGAACGAGACCCGTACAGCAGGGAGCAACTCGCGCCGGTCGTCGCCGAGGCGCGCAACTGGACTGATCTGATGCGACGGCTCGGCCTCAGGTCGAGTGGGGGCCAACGCCGTGTGCTCCAGGAGAAAGTGGCGAATCACGGACTCGACACCAGCCACTTCGCCAAGCGCAGCCCGTGGCGCAAGTACCCCGATGCCGCCATCGCCGAAGCTGCCGCCTCGTCGTCCTCCTTGCGCGAAGTGGCTTTGAAGCTGGGCGCCACGCTGGCCACGGGGACGCTCTCCCACATTCGACGCCGCATCAGCGCGGCGGGAATTGATATCACCCACTTCCCGGGCATGGATCGCGCCGAACCAGGCCTGCCCTTCACCCCTGAAGAACTACGGAAAGCCGCAGCCACGGCCACCAGCGTGCATGGCGTGGCACGCACACTGGGGGTCCCGGACGACAGCCGCTCGCGAGCGGCACTGGGCCGCATGCTGGCGGCCCATGGCGTCGACATCGGACACTTCTCGCACCAGCGCGCACGGATTCCCGAGGACGAGCTCCGCAGTCTCGTAGCACGTTCCACCAGCTATGCCGACGTCATGCGCGGGCTCGGGATGAACGTCACGGACACCAATCACCGCCGGGTCCGGCGCGCAGCCTCCCGCCTCGGTCTCGACACCGGTCACTTCAAGCGCCGGGCCTGGGGACGGCCGGAGCGCCCGGCGCCTCCATCGATCGCGCACCAGGTGCTGGTCGTCATGCCGAACAAAGCCGGACGGACCAACAGAACCCGGCTCCACCGGGCCATGACCGAGATCGGGGTTTCTTACGCATGTACGAGCTGCGGCAACACCGGTGAGTGGTTGGGCCGCCGGATCACCTTGCAGATCGACCATGTCAACGGGGACTGGCGGGACAACCGCAGGGAGAATCTGCGGTATCTGTGTCCCAACTGTCATGCCCTGACGGAGACGTGGTGCCGCCAGAAGGGGCGAATGCCAGTCGCCGGGCGAGCTGCTCCCCCCGTAGACTGAACGCCGCCAGTCGAAGGCTATGACCGTTTTTGAGCGGCCGTGATGGAATGGCAGTCATGCTGGGTTTAGGTCCCAGTGGGTTCACACCCGTGTGGGTTCGAATCCCACCGGCCGCACTGCCGACGAGCCGTGGATCCAGTCCGCCAAGGACGGGTCCACGGCTCGCTTGCGTCAGCCCAACAGCTCCCGCACCACCGGCACCAGTGCCCGGAACGCCTTCCCCCGGTGGCTGATCGCGTTCTTCTCCGCCGGGGAGAGCTCCGCGCAGGTGCGGGTGTCGCCCTCGGGCTGGAGGATCGGGTCGTAGCCGAAGCCGTTCGTGCCGGCGGGGGTGTGGCGGAGGGTGCCGAGCAACTGGCCCTCGACGACGCGTTCCGCGCCGTCCGGCAGGGCGAGGGCCGCCGCGCAGGCGAAGTGGGCGCCCCGGTGCGGGGCGTCGATGTCGGAGAGCTGGGCGAGGAGCAGGTCCAGGTTGGCCCGGTCGTCGCCGTGGCGGCCGGCCCAGCGGGCGGAGAAGATGCCGGGGGCGCCGTTCAGGACGTCGACACACAGGCCCGAGTCGTCGGCGACGGCGGGCAGGCCGGTGGCCTGCGCCAGCGCGTGGGCCTTCAGCAGGGCGTTCTCGGCGAAGGTGACGCCGGTTTCCTTGACGTCGGGGATGTCCGGGTAGGCGTCCGCGCCGACGAGCTCATGGGCGAGCCCTGCGTCGGCGAGGATCGCCGTCAACTCGGTGAGCTTTCCGGCATTGCGGGTGGCGAGGATCAGGCGGGTCATGGTCGCCAGTATCTCCGAGTCCGGGCCCTGTTCGACCCCGCGTCAGGCCCCGGCCGGGTCCCCCGTCAGACCCCGAGCAAGGCCCTCTGTCCGAACCCGGGCAAGGCCCCTCGCCAGGTCCGGACTCATGCCCCCTGCCAGGTCCGGGTTCGGGCCCCGAGTCAGACCCCTTGCCAGGTCCGAGTCAGGCCCCTGCCAGGTCCGGGGCCGGGCCCCGCCCGATCCCAAACCGGGCCCCGCCCGGCGCCAAGCCGGGCCCCGTCCGATCCACCCGCACCCGCTACGGCGTGCACACCTTCGTCAGTTCGCCCGCCGCGTCCGTCACGGGGCTGATGTCGGGGGTGCTGTCGCCGTTCTTGACGGCCGTGCGGACGTTGGCGACGGCCTTGCTGAGGTCGTCGACCGCCTTGTTGACGTCCGCGTTGTCGGTCTTGTCGCCGATCTTGTCGAGGTTGTTCTCGATCGCGTTGAGGGACTCGTCGGTCTGCGTCGGGTCGTTCGCCGCGTTCTCGACCGCCTGTTGGAGGTCGGTGACGCTGTCGGCGATCGAGTCGGCGGTCTGTACGCAGTCGAGCGCCTTGCTCACGGCGTCGCAGCCGACGGCCGCCGGCAGGACGACGAGTGCGGCGGCGACAGCGAGTGCTGCGGTACGGCGACGATGGCGGTGGCGCGCGGCGGCCATGGAACGGTCCCTCCCCGTGGGCATGATGTGGCGCGGCCGCGCCGACGGCCGGTGCACCCCGCTGCGCGGGAGGCTCGGACCGCCCGACAGGGCCGGCGGGCGCGCGGCTGGACCGTACGCCCGTACCCCTAAGAACGCGAAAGATTAACGCGCGGTTGCCTCACCGGTCTCTTCGAGTACCGCGCGCTGGATGGCGGCGAGTTCGTCGCAGCCCCCGACGGCCAGGTCCAGCAGGGCGTTGAGCTCCTTGCGGTCGAAGGGCTCGGCCTCGGCGGTGCCCTGGACCTCGACGAAGCGGCCGTCGCCGGTGCATACGACGTTCATGTCGGTGTCGGCCTTCACGTCCTCCTCGTAGCAGAGGTCGAGGAGGGGGACGCCGCCGACGATGCCGACGGAGACGGCGGAGACGGTGCCGGTGAGCGGCTTGCGGCCGGCCCTGATCAGCTTCTTGCCCTGGGCCCAGGTGACGGCGTCGGCGAGGGCGACGTACGCGCCGGTGATGGCCGCGGTGCGGGTGCCGCCGTCGGCCTGGAGGACGTCGCAGTCGAGGACGATGGTGTTCTCGCCGAGCGCCTTGTAGTCGATGACGGCGCGCAGCGAGCGTCCGATGAGGCGGCTGATCTCGTGGGTGCGGCCGCCGATCTTGCCGCGGACCGATTCGCGGTCGCCGCGGGTGTTGGTGGCGCGGGGCAGCATGGAGTACTCGGCGGTGACCCAGCCCTCGCCGCTGCCCTTGCGCCAGCGCGGGACGCCTTCGGTGACGGAGGCCGTGCAGAAGACCTTGGTGTCGCCGAAGGAGACGAGGACGGAGCCCTCGGCATGCTTGCTCCAGCCACGCTGGATGGTGATGGGGCGCAGCTGTTCGGGGGTGCGGCCGTCGATTCGAGACATGGCGTCGAGCCTATCCGCACAGGGGTGAGGGGCTGCCCGCCGGTGGCGGAAACAGCCCCTCAAGGGTGAGCCGGAGTGTTTGAAGCGGTGTGTGGCTCGTGGGGAGCCGGGCCGGCTTCAGTGGGTCCGGTCGCTCACATCATGTCTTCGATCTCGCCCGCGATGGGGTCGGCGTCGGTGCCGATGACGACCTGGATGGCGGTGCCCATCCGGACGACTCCGTGCGCGCCGGCGGCCTTCAGGGCGGCCTCGTTCACGAGGTCCGGGTTGGCGACCTCGGTCCGGAGCCGGGTGATGCAGCCTTCGACCTCTTCGATGTTCTCGATGCCGCCGAGCCCGGCGACGATCTTCTCAGCCTTCGTGGCCATGTCCTACTCCCTGATCAGAACCGCTTTGTCGCAGTAACCCACAGTTGGCCCATCTTCGCGAGCGGCCGTGTCGTAGGTGCCGAATGATGGCGTTCACGACAGAGCGACCCGTCGTCAACTGGTCTACACCAGTCGGCCTGGAGTCGCCAAACCGGCTCGGCCCGGAGGACGCCCATGAGTGCCGTCAGCGCTGCCTCACCGGCGCGCGCCCGCTGGAACAAGGCCTTCCAGGGTCTGCAGAAGATGGGCCGCAGCCTTCAGTTGCCGATCGCCGTGCTGCCGGCCGCCGGCATCCTCAACCGGCTGGGGCAGCCGGACGTGTTCGGTGCGGACGGGCTCGGCTGGGACAACATCTCCAAGGTGATGGGCGCGGCGGGTGGTGCGCTGCTGGACGGTCAGCTCGGGCTGCCGATGCTGTTCTGTGTCGGCGTGGCGATCGGTATGGCGAAGAAGGCGGACGGTTCCACGGCGCTCGCGGCGGTCGTGGGCTTCCTCGTCTACTACAACGTGCTGCGCGCGTTCCCGGAGGACTGTCCGTCCGGGAGTGCCGCGATCAAGCTGGGCTGTCAGCTGGAGGACAACTCCGTCGTGGAGTTCACCTACCAGAATCCCGGGGTCTTCGGCGGCATCGTCATCGGGCTGCTGTCGGCGTTCTTCTGGCAGCGCTATCACCGGACGAAACTGGTGGACTGGCTCGGCTTCTTCAACGGCCGCCGTCTGGTGCCGATCATCATGGCGTTCGTGGCGATCGCGTTCGCCTCGCTGTGTGTGTGGGTCTGGCCGCCGATCGGTACCGCGCTGGAGAACTTCAGCGACTGGCTGGTCGGGCTGGGAGCGTGGGGCTCGGGCGTGTTCGGGCTGGCCAACCGGGCGCTGCTGGTGATCGGCCTGCACCAGTTCCTGAACGTGCCCATCTGGTTCCAGTTCGGCAGTTACACCAAGCCCGACGGCCAGGTCGTGCACGGGGACATCAACATGTTCCTGGCGGGCGACCCGAACGCGGGGCAGTTCCTCTCCGGCTTCTTCCCGATCATGATGTTCGCGTTGCCGGCGGCGGCGCTTGCGATCGCGCACACCGCGAAGCCGCATCGCCGCAAGGAGATCGGCGGTCTGATGCTGTCGGTGGCGCTGACGTCGTTCGTCACGGGCATCACCGAGCCGATCGAGTACTCGTTCCTGTTCATCGCGCCGTTGCTGTTCGCGGTGCACGCGGTGCTCACCGGCGTGTCGATGGCGGTGACGTGGGGGCTGGGCGTGCACGACGGCTTCAGTTTCTCCGCGGGTCTGATCGACTACGTCATCAACTGGAATCTGGCGACGAGGCCCTGGGCGATCGTGCCGATCGGGCTGTGCTTCGCCGCCGTGTATTACGCGATCTTCCGGTTCGCGATCACGAAGTTCGATCTGAAGACTCCGGGGCGGGAGCCCGAGGAGGAGGTCGAGGACACCACCAAGGCGTAGAGCTCCGCGCCAGGGCGGCGGTCTCTGGCGAGGAGGCCCGCCCGGGCCTCCTCGGCGGAGGCCGCTTCGCGAAGGGCCCCCGGACCTGTCGGTCCGGGGGCCCTTCGGCATGACCGGAACCAGTTGTTCCCGTTATGGCCGAGGCCACAAAATTCGTGCCTTCCTTATCCAGCCTTCACCGTGCTAGAACAGGTCTACACCACTGAGTGGTGTAGACCACGCGGCCGCTGCCCACCCCTGTTTCACCCTTCCCGTCCCCCGGCAGCGCCAGCACATGGAGGAACTATGAGCACCGCCACCGCATCGGCGGCACCCGCAAAGAAGCGGGGATCCGGCCTGTTCCAGGGCCTGCAGAAGGTCGGCCGCAGCCTGCAGCTGCCGATCGCCGTGCTGCCGGCGGCGGGCATTCTGCTCCGCCTCGGCCAGCCCGACGTGTTCGGCAAGGACGGCCTCGGCTGGGACAAGGTCGCTTCCGTGTTCGCCACCGCCGGCGACGCGGTGTTCAGCAACCTGCCGCTGCTGTTCTGCGTCGGCATCGCCATCGGCTTCGCCAAGAAGGCCGACGGCTCCACGGCGCTGGCGGCGCTGGTCGGCTTCCTCGTCTACAAGAACGTGCTGACCGCGTTCCCCATCACCGACGCCAAGGTGACCAAGGGCGCGGACATCGCCGCGACGTACAACGACCCGAAGGTCCTCGGCGGCATCGTCATGGGTCTGATAGCCGCCGTCACCTGGCAGCGGTTCCACCGCACCAAGCTGCCCGACTGGCTCGGCTTCTTCAACGGCCGCCGCCTGGTCCCGATCCTGATGGCCTTCATCGGCACCGCCGTCGGCGTGTTCTTCGGCCTGGTCTGGGAGCCCATCGGCGACGTCATCACCAACTTCGGTGAGTGGATGACCGGCCTCGGCGCCGTCGGCGCGGGCATCTTCGGCGCGATCAACCGCGCGCTGCTCCCGGTCGGCATGCACCAGTTCGTCAACACGGTGGCCTGGCAGGAGATCGGCTCGTACAAGGACTCCACGGGCGCCCTGTGGCACGGCGACCTGCCGCGCTTCTTCCACGGCGACCCGACCGCCGGGCAGTTCATGACCGGCTTCTTCCCCATCATGATGTTCGCGCTGCCGGCCGCCGCCCTGGCGATCACGCACACCGCCCGCCCCGAGCGCCGCAAGGTCGTCGGCGGCATGATGGTGTCGCTCGCGCTCACCTCGTTCGTCACGGGCATCACCGAGCCGATCGAGTTCGCGTTCATGTTCATCGCGCCGGTCCTGTACGTGATCCACGCGGTCCTGACCGCCCTGTCGATGGCCATCACCTGGGCCCTGGGCGTGCACCACGGCTTCAGCTTCTCGGCCGGTGCGATCGACTACTTCCTGAACTGGAACCTGGCCACCAAGCCCTGGATGATCATCCCGATCGGCCTGGTCTTCGCGGCGATCTACTACGTGGTCTTCCGCTTCGCGATCATCAAGTTCAACCTCGCCACCCCGGGCCGTGAGCCCGAGGAGGAGATCGAGGACCTCACGAAGGCGTGAGCCGTCCCTCCATACGGCCGAAGGCCCCCGGAACCACCTGGTTCCGGGGGCCTTCGGGTGCGCGGAAGCCGTCAGATCTCGTACGTCACCCGGGGCGCCGCGAGTTCCACCGGGCCCGTGTACGCCGAGCGGGCGTCGGCCAGGTTGGTCGCGGGGTCCGTCCACGGGGGGATGTGGGTGAGGACCAGGCGGCGGGCGCCGGCGCGGGCGGCGGTCTCGCCGGCCTCCCGGCCGTTGAGGTGGAGGTCGGGGATGTCCTCCTTGCCGTGGGTGAACGCGGCCTCGCACAGGAACAGGTCCGTGTCGCGGGCGAGTTCGTCCAGGGTCTCGGTCACCCCGGTGTCCCCGGAGTACGTCAGGGACCTTCCGTCGTGTTCCACCCGGATGCCGTACGCCTCGACGGGGTGGCGCACCCGCTCCGTGTGCACGGTGAACGGACCCACCTCGAACGTGCCCGGCTTGACGGTGTGGAAGTCGAAGACCTCGCTCATCGAGGACGCGGACGGCGTGTCGGCGTAGGCCGTGGTCAGGCGATGCTCCGTTCCCTCGGGTCCGTAGACGGGGATCGGGTCGCAGCGGCCGCCGTCGTGACGGTAGTAGCGCGCGACGAAGTACGCGCACATGTCGATGCAGTGGTCGGTGTGCAGATGGCTGAGGAAGATCGCGTCGAGGTCGTAGAGACCGCAGTGGCGCTGCAGCTCGCCCAGGGCACCGTTGCCCATGTCGAGAAGCAGCCTGAAGCCGTCGGCCTCCACGAGGTAGCTCGAACAGGCCGATTCCGCGGACGGGAACGACCCCGAGCAGCCGACGACGGTGAGCTTCATAAGAGCTGGAACCTCCGCGCTGACAGGAAGTGCAGAGAGTAGATGCGGGGTGCAGGTACTCGGTTGCAGATACGGGAACGGGGGTCGTGCGGTCCATCGAGCGTAAGGCGCAAAAGGGCCGGTCGCTCCTCCGCCAGGGGCCGTTGTGGGCGAACTCACCTGTGCTGTCACCGGTTCGGATGGACCTTGGGGCATCCGGGATCGCCACAGGGCGGGCGGGGGCACATGCGCGCCGGTACCTTCCTTGCTATGGACACGTCCTGGTGGCTCGCCCTGGCGGCGGTGGTACTGCTCGCGCTGGTCGCGACGCTGGTGGACGGCTGGGGGGTTAGTTTTATACTTCCGGCGGGGCGGACGAGTCCTAGTTGTA
>NZ_JBHWVI010000296.1:0-8832 GCF_042737005.1 Streptomyces sp. NPDC060027 | reverse complement strand
GTGACCGAACAGCGACATGGCCGGAAGAGCCTTGTCGTCGAAGCCGAACAGGGCCTGGTTCTCCCATCCGTTGCCGGAGCCGGAGTCGGCCGGGTCCCAGCCGTTGCCGGTGACGGCCGTCCAGGTGGCCTCCCAGTAGAAGACACCGAGACCGCGGCCGTTCGGCACGGCCTCCACGACGTTCATGACGTCCCGGAGCCAGTTGGACTGCCCGGCGGTCGTGGCCGCGTAGCCGGAGACCAGTTCACCGGTCGTGTCGATCTGGTTGACGAGCGCGTCGTCGCCGTCCAGACGGAAGGGGTAGGCCGTCTCGGCGAGGAAGACCGGCTTGCCGTAGCGGGCGGCCGCGTCGTCCAGGGTCGTCTGGAAGTCGTAGAGCGAGCCGTGCCAATAACCGTAGTACGACAGGCCGATGGCGTCGAACTTCACGCCGTTGGACACCGCGCTGTCGAACCACCAGCGGGTTCCGGCGAGGTCGCCGCCCTTGGCGAGGTGCAGCGCCACCACGGTGGAGGAGCTGACGGCCTTGGCCGCGTCGTAGCCGGAGTTGAGCAGACCGGCGAGCTGCGAGAAGTTGTCGGTGGAGCCCTCGGACCAGAGCATGCCGCCGTTGATCTCGTTGCCGATCTGCACCATGTCGGCCGTGGTGCCCTGCGCCTTCAGGGCGCCCAGCACGTCGTACGTGTGGTTGTAGACGTCCGTCTTGAGCTGGCTGTACGAGTGTCCGGACCAGGCGGCCGGCTTGGTCTGGGTACCGGGGTCGGCCCAGGTGTCCGAGTAGTGGAAGTCGACCAGGAGTTTCATGCCTTGCGCCTTGACGCGCTTGGCCATCGCCAGGACGCGGGCCTTGTTGTTGTAGCCGTCGGCCGGGTTCACCCAGACCTTGAGGCGCGCGTAGTTCATCCCGGCGGACTTGAGGATGGCGAGGGCGTCACCGGTGGTGCCGGAACTGGTCCTGTAGACCCCGCCGAAGGCCTCGCTCTTGGCGAGGGAGGAGATGTCCGAGCCCTTGACGGTCAGTCCGGTGGTGCCGGAGGTGAACGTCAGGTCGTCGACGTTGATCCAGTTTCCGGCGTTGGCGTCGGAGTAGACGCTGATCGTGCACTGGTTGCCTGTCACGGCGACGGGCACGACCAGGTGGATCCACCCGCTCGCGGAGACCGGCAGGTCGGTGCGCTGCTCGGTGCCGCCGCAGTTCTTCAGGGCGAGGTAGGCGGAGTTCTGTCCGCCACCCGAGCGCACCCACGCGGTGAGCTTGTAGTTCCCGTTGGTCAGCCCGGAGAGGTACTGGTACGTCTCCACCTTGTACGCCGAGGCGGAGTAGTGGCTGAGGCGGTAACTCCCGCCGTGGCCACCGGCTTCGACGTACGAGGCGCCGGTGTTTCCGGACTCCGACCAGCCGCTGGGCACGGCGGCGCCGGTCCCGTCGGCCTCGAATCCGGCGTTGGTCAGGGTGCTCGCCGCCTGCGCGGTCTGCGCGGGGAGGGCGGTGAGGGCGAGCCCGGCCGCGAGCGGCAGCAGCAGAGCCCTGAGTGTGCGTCTGGGATGGAACATCATCGTCCGTCGTCCCTTCGACGTGGTGGGGAGGGGGTGCCCCCGGTGGATCCGGGGGCGAACCCCTCCGCCCGCGGCTTCATGGCTCACACGGGCGGAGGGGAGTCGGCTCGCCGTCGAGCCCCTTGGCTCGGACGGCAGGTGGAGCGACCGGCGGGCCACGCGACCCGGACGGATCGGAGCGGGTACCGGGTCACGTGGTCTGGACGGCTATGGAGCGGTGACCGGGCCGGGCGCCCCGGACTGTTCCGGGGCGGTCATCGGTTGCGCGATCTGAACGGCGGGGGCATTCACCGGGCTGAGACCCCGGACGATCCCGGGGCGGTCATCGGGTCTGCAGGATCTGAACGGCTGTGCGGGGCACCAGGGTTGCGACCGCGCCAGGTCGGGGCGGCCGCGGGTGGCGATCTCGACGGCGGTGCGGGGGTTCCGGCGGGCTGGGCGACCGGGGCGCTTTCAGTGCCGCCTCCGGGTGTCGGGCTGGACCGGTGCCGGCGCCGCCCCGGGGTTCCGGCCAGGGGTTCCGGCCGGGGCGGCTGCCGTGCCGCGGCGGGTCACGACCGGGCGGCAGGGCGTGGGCGGACACCGGTCTCCGACCCGCGGCGGCCGGCGGCCTGCCACCTGCCACC
Organism: Streptomyces sp. NPDC060027; assembly: GCF_042737005.1. Lineage (NCBI taxonomy): Bacteria > Bacillati > Actinomycetota > Actinomycetes > Kitasatosporales > Streptomycetaceae > Streptomyces > Streptomyces sp. NPDC060027. The sequence goes on along the minus strand of NZ_JBHWVI010000296.1, from coordinate 6,649 downwards.
TGCCGCCTGCCGCCTGCCGCCTGCGAGGCTCACGCAAGTCCCTCGCGATTGAGGGCGGTTGGTGAAGGCGCCGGATGCGTCGGACGACCCGCGCGGCCGTCACCCGGGTCAGTCGTCGAGGCGCACGACCCGCACCGCGCCGGCCGGAACCGCGAGGCGGCCCGCGGCGCGTTCGCCCGTCAGGATCTCGGTACCGTGCGCGTCCAGCGGCACCTTGGCGTCCGACCCGGTGTGGTTGACGGCGAAGACGTAGGTGCCCGACTCGCCGGTGCGGCGCACCAGTTCGACATCGCGGGGCAGATCGGCGCGCGGCGCGACGCGGGCGTCGTCGGCCGCCCAGCCGATCAGGGCGTCCAGGCCCTCGGCACCGAGACGCGTCGACACGTACCAGGCCGAACCGGCGCCGAGGCGATGCCGGGTGACCGCCGGATGACCGGCGGTCAGCCCGTCGGCGTACGTCCAGACGGTCTCGGCTCCGCGCGGCACCACGAACTCGGTCCATACATCGCCGGTGAGTTCGGAGCCGTCGGGCCCGGTGATCCGGACCAGCTCGCCCTGGAGCAGCGGGGAGAACTCCTCGACGGTCAGGCCGAGTACGTCCCGCAGGGCGCCGGGGTGGGGGCCGTCGTGCACGGCGTCGTGCTCGTCGACGATGCCGGAGAAGTACGAGACGACGAGGGTGCCGCCGTTGTCGACGTACTCCCTGAGGTTGTTCCCCGCGGCCTCGGTCATCAGGTAGAGGGCGGGTACGACGACAAGGGGATAGGCCGACAAGTCGGCTTCCGGGTGGGCGAAGTCGACCGTGAGGTGGCGGTCGTAGAGGGCGGCGTAGAAGGCGTCGGCGCGCTCGCGTGCGTCGTGGTCCTCGCTGGGGCGCCACTGGAGGCTCTGGGCCCACCAGGACTGCCAGTCCCACAGGACGGCCACGTCGGCGACCGTGCGGGTGCCCTTGATCGAGGCCAACGAGTCGATGGACGCGCCGAGTTCGACGACCTCCCGCCAGACCCGTGAATCGGTGCCGGCGTGCGGCAGCATCGAGGAGTGGAACTTCTCGGCTCCGCGCCGGGACTGCCGCCACTGGAAGAACATGGCGCCCTCGGAGCCGCGTGCCACGTGGGAGAGGGAGTTGCGGGCCATCTGTCCGGGCGCCTTGGCGGGGTTGCGGGGCTGCCAGTTGACGCCCGAGGTGGAGTGTTCGAGGAGCAGCCAGGGGGCGCCGCCCGCGACCGATCGGGTGAGGTCGGCGGCCATCGCGAGGTTCACGTGGGTGCGGCGGCCGTCGGTCATCAGGTAGTGGTCGTTGGTGACGAGGTCGACCTCGCGGCCCCACGCCCAGTAGTCGATGGAGTCGCACTGGCTGAGGGCCGTCATGAAGTTGGTGGTGACCGGGATGCCGGGCGCGAGGTGGTGCAGGATGTCCCGCTCGGCCACGAAGTTCTCGCGCATGGTCGCGTCGGCGAACCGCTTGTGGTCCAGCGCCTGGGCCGGATTGCCGACGGTCGGGGTCACGCGCGGTGGGTCGATCTGGTCGAAGCCGGCGTAGCGCTGGCCCCAGAAGGCGGTGCCCCAGGCCTCGTTGAGCGCGTCGATCGTGCCGTAGGTGCCGGTCAGCCACCGGCGGAAGTGCGCGGCGCAGGACGCGCAGTAGCAGGCCGAGACGGGGACGCCGTACTCGTTGTGGACGTGCCACAGCGCGAGCGCGGGGTGGTCGGCGTAGCGGGTCGCGAGCCGGGTCGTGATGGAGGCGGCGGCCGCGCGGTAGTCGGTGTTGCTGTGACAGATGGCGCCGCGTGAGCCGAAGGCGTAGCGGGTGCCGTCCGCGGCCACGGGGAGCGCTTCGGGGTGTTCGCGGTAGAACCAGGCGGGCGGCGCGACGGTGGGGGTGCCCAGGTCCGCGCGTATGCCGTTCTCGTGCAGCAGGTCGAGCAGGCGGTCGAGCCAGCCGAACTCGTAGGTGCCCGGGCCGGGTTCGAGCAGCGCCCAGGAGAAGATCCCGACGCTCACCATCGTGACGCCCGCCTCGCGCATCAGCCGGACGTCCTCGGGCCAGACGCTTTCCGGCCACTGCTCGGGGTTGTAGTCCCCACCGAAGGCGAGCCCGGTGAGGCCCTTGGGGTTGGTCTCCGGCATGGATCTCTCCCATGTAATCGATCATTTGGGAACGTGCACACACAACGCCAGCGGCGTGAGCCCAACATAACCGCACAGCAACAACCATTGACAAGTGTCCGGGATGTTTCTCTACTGTGAACGCTCACAGAAGCACCGCGAGTGCGCCGAAGGGGAGTTCCGGCGTCGAGAGGCGACCGCGCGAAGGCTCGAAGGGCCAGGCGCGGGGTCGTCGTCCCGGCACCGGCGGCACGCCCCCGAAGGCGAACCGCGCAAGCACAGGGCAGGCCTCCGCAGCAGGCGGGGGCCCAGGTCAGGGGAGAACGTTCCATGCCCAACACGAAGCACAGCCGCCTCGTGGCCAGCACCATCGCCGTCGTCCTCGGCGCCACCTCGCTCGCCGCCTGCGGCTCGTCGGACGACGACAAGAGCGAAACCCAGTCCGGACCCGCGTCGCTGACGTACTGGAGCTGGGCGCCGGGCATGGACAAGGTCGTCGACCTCTGGAACAAGGGGCCGGGGAAGAAGCAGCGGATCACCGTCACGGTGAAGAAGCAGGCGTCGGGCGACGATCTCGTCACCAAGATCATCACCGCGCACAAGGCCAAGAAGGCACCGGACCTGGTCCAGGCCGAGTACCAGGCCCTGCCGACACTGGTCAGCAACGACGCCCTCGCCGACATAGCCGGCGAGTCGAAGGACGCCAAGAGCAAGTTCGCCGACGGCGTCTGGCAGCAGACCACCCTCGGGACGGACGCGGTCTACGCGATCCCGCAGGACATCGGCCCGATGATGTTCTACTACCGCGCGGACCTGTTCAAGAAGTACGGCCTGACCGTCCCGACCACCTGGGAGGAGTTCGCCGACACCGCCCGCGCGCTGAAGAAGAAGGCGCCGGACAAGGCCCTGACCACCTTCTCCGCCAACGACTCGGGCCTCTTCGCCGGTCTGGCCCAGCAGGCGGGCGCCCAGTGGTGGACCACCTCCGGCGACAAGTGGAAGGTCGGGATCGACGACACGGCCACCCGCAAGGTCGCCGACTTCTGGGGCGGTCTCGTCAAGGAGGGCGCGATCGACAACCAGCCGATGTACCAGCCCGCCTGGAACAAGGCACTGAACACCGGCAAGCAGATCGCCTGGGTCAGCGCCGTGTGGGCACCCGGCACCCTCACCACGGCTGCCCCGGACACCAAGGGCAAGTGGGCGATGGCCCCCCTGCCGCAGTGGTCGGACAGCGACAACGTCACCGGCAGCTGGGGCGGCTCCTCGACGGCCGTCACCACGGACTCCCAGCACAAGGCGGCCGCCGCGAAGTTCGCCGCCTGGCTGAACACGGACCCGCAGGCGGTGGCCGCGCTGGCGAAGGAGAGCGGCATCTACCCGGCGTCCACCAACGCCCAGCTCAGTGACGCCTTCTCGCAGCCGCCGGCCTTCTTCTCCAACCAGCCGGACTTCTACACGAAGGCCTCGGAGATCGCCAAGACCACCGCCCCGTCCGCGTGGGGCCCGAACGTGAACGTCGCCTACACCTCCTTCAACGACGCCTTCGGCGCCGCCGCCAAGAACAAGTCGGACTTCGGTGCCGCCCTGAAGACCATGCAGGACACCACCGTCGCCGACCTGAAGAAGCAGGGCTTCGGGGTCGCTCAGTGACGACCGCACGCCGGAAGCCGTACGGGGTCAAGGGGGCCCCGTACGGTTTTCTCCTCCCCGCGGCGATCCTCTTCGTCCTCTTCTTCGCGCTGCCCATCGGCTACGCGCTCTGGCTGAGCCTGCACAAGGTCCAGGTCAAGGGCCTCGGTCTGGGCTCCGGCGCCCGCAAGGAGGTCTGGGCGGGCCTCAGGAACTACACCGACGCCCTGACCGACAGTGAACTGGTCGCCGGCGCGCTGCGCGTGGCGGGCTACGGCGCCATCGTGGTGCCGGTGATGCTCGGCCTCGCCCTGCTCCTCGCACTGATGCTCGACGCGGACAAGGTACGGCTCGCCCCCTTCACCCGGCTCGCGATCTTCCTGCCGTACGCCATCCCTGGCGTCGTCGCGGCCATGCTGTGGGGTTTCCTGTACCTCCCGGACGTCAGCCCCTTCTACTTCGTCCTCGACAAGCTGGGCATGCCGCAGCCGGACCTGCTGGACGGCGGCCCGCTGTACTTCGCGCTGTCGAACATCGCGGTCTGGGGCGGCACCGGCTTCAACATGATCGTCATCTACACCGCGCTCCAGGCCATCCCGGCCGAGGTGTACGAGGCGGCGAAGCTGGACGGCGCCACCCCGCTGCAGACCGCCCTGCGGATCAAGATCCCGATGGTGGCGCCCTCCCTGGTGCTCACCTTCTTCTTCTCGATCATCGCCACCCTCCAGGTGTTCAGCGAGCCGACCACCCTCAAGCCGCTCACCAACTCCGTCTCCACGACGTGGAGTCCGCTGATGAAGGTCTACCGGGACGCGTTCGGCGCCGGTGACATCTACGCGGCCGCCGCCGAGGCCGTGATCATCGCCGTGGTCACACTGATCCTGTCCTTCGGCTTCCTGCGCGCCGCCAACTCCCGTACCAAGCAGGAGGAAGCACGATGAGTTCTCTTGCCGTCCGCAAGGCGGCGCCGGCCGCGGGCACGACGCCCGGCACCGCTCAGGGGCCGCCCCTGCGCCACCGGATCGCCCTGGTCCCGACCCTCACGCTGCTGCTCGGCGCGCTCTACTGTCTGCTGCCCGTCGCCTGGGTGGTGATCGCGGCCACCAAGTCGGGCCGCGAGCTGTTCTCGACGTTCACGTTCCTGCCGGGCACCGGCTTCACCCAGAACGTCAAGGACCTCAACGCCTACCGCGACGGCATCTACTGGACGTGGATGGGCAACTCCGCCCTCTACGCCGGTCTTGGCGCCCTGCTGTCGACGGCCGTCTCGGCGATCAGCGGCTACGCCCTGGCGATCTACCGTTTCCGCGGCCGCGAGACCATCTTCAGCATCCTCATGGCGGGCGTGCTGATGCCGCCGGTGATCCTCGCGATCCCGCAGTACCTGCTCCTCGCCAAGGCGGACCTGACGGACTCGTACGCGTCGGTGCTCCTGCCCCTCGTCCTCTCCCCGTACGGCGTCTACCTCGCCCGGATCTACGCCTCCGCCGCCGTCCCCGGTGACGTGGTCGAGGCCGGGCGGATGGACGGCGCCGGGGAGTGGCGGATCTTCACCCGCGTCGCGCTGCCCATGATGGTGCCCGGTCTGGTGACGGTGTTCCTGTTCCAGTTCGTGGCCGTGTGGAACAACTTCCTGCTCCCCTACATCATGCTCAGCGACGACGAGAAGTTCCCGATCACGCTCGGCCTGTTCACCCTCCTCCAGCAGGGCTCCAACACTCCGGCCCTGTACACCCTGGTGATCACCGGCGCCCTGCTCGCGATCATTCCGCTGGTCGCGCTGTTCCTGGTCATCCAACGCTTCTGGAGCCTCGACCTGCTGTCCGGAGCCGTAAAGTCATGACCATGAGCAACACGGGGGGCCGACGCAAGCCGCCGACGATCCACGACGTCGCGCGCGAGGCCGGTGTCTCGCGCGGCACCGTGTCACGCGTGCTCAACGGCGGGCACTACGTGAGCCCCTCGGCACAGGAGGCGGTCAACGCCGCCATCCGCAGGACGGGCTACGTCGTGAACCGGCACGCCCGCTCACTGATCACCGGACGGTCCGACTCGGTCGGCTTCCTGCTGACCGAGCCCCAGGAGCGGTTCTTCGAGGACCCGAACTTCAACGTCCTGCTGCGCGGCTGCACCCAGGCGCTCGCCGCGCACGACGTGCCCCTCCTGCTGATGCTCGCCGGCACCCAGGACGAACGACGGCGCATCACGCGCTACATCACGGCGGGCCACGTCGACGGGGTGCTGCTGGTCTCCAGCCACTCCGGCGATCCGGTCGCCGAGGAACTGCGCGAGGCGGGCGTGCCGCTCGTCGCGTGCGGCAAGCCCATCGGCCTCGGGTCGAAGGTGAGTTACGTCGCCGCCGACGACCGGGACGGCGCCCGGGACATGGTCACGCACCTGCTCTCCCTCGGACGGCGCCGGATCGGCATGGTCACCGGCCCGCTGGACACCCCCGGCGGAGTCGAGCGCCTCGCGGGCTACCGGGAGGTGCTCGACGAGGCGGGCGTCGAGGCCGACGAGCGCCTCATCGCCTCCGGCGACTACAGCCGCGCCAGCGGTGAGGCGGGCGCCGAACGGCTCCTCGAGAGCGCCCCGGACGTGGACGCCGTCTTCGTCGCCTCCGACCTGATGGCCCAGGGTGTGCTGGCGGCGCTGCGCAAGGCCGGCCGCCGGGTCCCCGAGGACGTCGCGGTCGGCGGCTTCGACGACTCCCCCGCCGCGACGGCCGCCACCCCGGCCCTCACCACCATCCGCCAGCCCTGGGACCGCATCAGCTCCGAGATGGTCCGGGTGCTCCTCGCCCAGATCGGCGGCGAGGATCCGGCGGCGGTGATCCTGCCGACGGAACTGGTGCGCCGCGAGTCCACCTGAGGACAGCGCCGGAAGCCACCGGGGCGCGCCTGCCGAC
>NZ_JBHWVI010000295.1:0-8844 GCF_042737005.1 Streptomyces sp. NPDC060027 | reverse complement strand
CCGGCTCCGTGCGTCGGACCGCTGCCGCGGGCGGCCTATCCGTGGCGGCCGGGGGCGAGCGGGGTGCCGGCCTTGCTGACGACGTCGGCGATCCAGGCCATGGCCTCGGGCACGTCGTAGTTGCCGGCGTGCGGCCGGTTCCAGGCGAGCTGGTAGTCGACGTTCTTGACCTGCTTGTCCGCTTCGAGCGCGCGGTCGAGGTTGAGCGAGATGATGAACGAGGTGTCCCGGTCGCGGGTGCCGTTGCGGACGTACCAGTTCGGCGCGGTGTCGGCGCCGGTGCCGACGAAGTCCATCGGGTTGATCAGGTGGACCTGGTCGTCGACGGTGGTGCTCCTCTTGGCGGTGTACTCGTCCCAGGTCAGCCCGGTGTCGTCGGTGCCGCTTCCGTCGCCGGAGACATTGTTGTGATTCCAGCTGTACTCGGTGTAGTTCAGGTACTTCTGGGTCGACGGGCCGAAGAGGTTGGTCTCGGTGCCGCTGGTGGTGTTGCCGTTGACGCCGACCGCGTCGAAGGCGGGTGTCGTCTTGAGCGTGGCCTGGGTGGCGACGAAGGCGAGGTACTTCGCCATGTCGACGGAGAGCACCTTGCCGGTGGTGTTGTCGGCGTCGATCCAGTCGTTGACGTACGACTTGGTGGTGGGCGGGGCTCCGGGGCCACCGGACTGGATCTCGAAGGTGCCGCCCAGAGGCGGGATCGTGTTGGCGGGATCCGCCTTCATGTAGGTCTCCGCGGAGCGGATGACCTCCTTCTTGATGGTGTCGAGCATGTTCGCGGCGGTGAGCCGGGAGCCGTCGGGGTTGCGCAGCCCGAGGCTCTTCTCGTACGCGGGGAACCGGGCCGCGATGGCGGCGGCGTCCGTCGGCGAGGGGTTCTCTTTGGTGGTGTCACGGGTGGCGAGGATGTTGTACAGCCACTCATAGGCGGTGTCGGCGTTGCCGAGGTCGGTGATCGGGCAGTACGCGTTGACGGCGAAGACGTCATCGCGCAGGGTGCTGCGGCCCTTCGCGTCGATGCCTGCGGCGCCGATCGCGGCAAGGTAGGAGGTGTATTCGGCGCTGTTGCCGGACGCGCCCAGGATCGAGGACAGCGCGCCTCCGCCGCTGGTGCCGTTCACGACGATCCGCTCGGCGCTGCCGGGCATCGTCGCGTCGTTGAGGCGCAGATAGCGGACGGCGGCCTTGGCGTCGACCACCGCGGCAGGGGCTTTGCCCGGAGACGTGCCGTCGGCGCCGATCAGTCCGCGGCTGCGGTTGGCGACGTCGGCGAAGACGTAGCCGGCCTTCAGCGCGGCGCCGACGTTGCTCGTCGCGCTGTTGTAGGAGGTGCCGTCGGTCACGCTCGCCTTGATGTAACTGGCCATCCAGCCGCTGTTGTTCACCGCGAAGTAGACCGGCGCCTGCTGGTCGCCGAAGGCGCTTTCGGGGACGAACACGTTCATGCTCTCGTAGCCGCAGGCGGTGTTGGGGATCGTGGTGCTGCCGCCGCCGGGACCGCCGGGCTGCTGCGCCGCCGCGGCGACCGGGTTCGCGACGTAGCAGATCTCCTTGTACCAGCGCACGTTCATCGGCCGGCCGTCGACCGAGACGGTGATCGTCGTGTAGGCGGTGGAGTCGAAGGCCAGGGCGGCGTCCTGTGGGTCTGCGGCATAGGCGCTTCCCCGCGAGTGGGCCGTCCCGGTGCCGGCCGCCGCGAAGGTGGCCGGCACCGGGGCGGCGGTGAGCGCGAGGGAGCCCGTGATCGCCATGACTCGCAGGAAGTCTCTACGGATCACAGGGTGTCCTTCGCGCCTGCCCGTCGCTCGGGTCAGTGCATCGCGTCCGAGGGACGCGGAGAGCCGCTGCATGGGGTCTCCCGTCGTTGAGCACCAAAGTGCTCCGCCGATGCCTTGGGTCCAAGGCGTGACGGACGCTACAAGATTGTTAACAATATACCTAGCGATCTATCAGACAATTTTGCTGACACTTAACACTCCTGTGGGCGTCCGGACGGGGTGCGCGGCACGCGCTGAGCGCCTACGGCCGAGGAGCCTCTTCGGAGTCGCGCGTCCGGTCCAGCGGACAGCTGGTCAGCAGCGTCGCCCGGTCCGCTCCGACCGGGCGCGGGACGGTGTGGCCCGCGGGAGGACGGCCCTCGCCGGCCAGCCATCGTTCGAGCGCCGTGAAGGCGGAGCGGTGGCAGGGGACCATCGGGCGGAGCTTGTCGGGGAAGGCGTCGACGAGTGAGTCGGTGTGCGTCCCGTCCTCGATGCGGTAGTAGCGCAGCAGCCCGCCCCGCCCGGCCTCACGCACCATGCGGGCGTAGACGTCGGAGTCCTGACTGATGGGCAGCAGCACGTCGAGTGTGCCCTGGAGGGTGATGAGCGGCTTGCCGATGCGTCCGGTCAGCGCGATGCGGTCGACGCCGCGGTGGACCGCTCCCGGCCGGGCGGCGTAGTCGTAGTCGGCGTCGCACCCGGGGGTGCCGGAGGCGCAGTACGGGGTTCCCGCCTCGGTCGCACCGTCGTAACCGGGGTCCACTTCCTCGCGGTAGATACGCTGGGTCAGGTCCCAGTACACCTGGTGGTGATACGGCCACAGGAACTCCGAGCCGGCCGGGTACCCCGCGGCGTGCAGGGCCTCCTGCGCCTGTTCGGCACCGGCGCCCCCGGCCGCGTACACGGGGTACTCGCGCAGCGCGGGCGGCAGGAAGGTGAACAGGTTGGGGCCGTCGGAGCGCCAGAGCGTGCCCTCCCAGTCGACTCCTCCGTCGAACAGTTCGGGATGGTTCTCCAGCTGCCAGCGGACGAGGTAGCCGCCGTTGGAGAGGCCGGTGGCGATGGTGCGGTCCGGGAGCCGGTGGTAACGCTGTCTGACGACGGAACGGGCGGCCCGGGTGAGCTCGGTGAGGCGCGTGTTCCACTCGGCGATGGCGTCGCCGGGCCGGCGGCCGTCGCGGTAGAACGCGAGGCCGGTGTTGCCCTTGTCGGTGGCGGCGTAGGCGTAACCGCGGGAGAGCACCCAGTCGGAGATCGCGCGGTCGTTGGCGTACTGCTCGCGGTTGCCCGGTGTTCCGGCGACGACCAGTCCGCCGTTCCAGTGGTCGGGAAGGCGTAGGACGAACTGCGCGTCGTGGTTCCAGCCGTGGTTGGTGTCGGTGGTGGACGTGTCGGGGAAGTAGCCGTCGATCTGGATGCCGGGCACTCCGCTGGGCGTGGGCAGGTCCTTGGGGGTGAGGCCCGCGTAGTCGGCCGCGTCGGTGTGGCCCGAGGCCACGGTCCCGGCGGTGGTCAGCTCGTCCAGGCAGTCGGCCTGCTGGAACTCCGCGCCCGGTACCCGCAGCGGCAGATGACGTGCGGCGCAGGGCCCGCCCGCCGCCCCGGCGTCGACGACGGCGGGCGCCGCCGCGGCCGGCGCGGGCACGGTCGAACAGGCGGCGGCGAGGGACAGTGCTCCGAGAGCGACGCGCCATCTGGGCCTCCTTCCGCGGAGTGGGGCGACAGTTGTACGGGGTGAGGGCATCCGGTGCCTCCGGGTCGCGTGGTGAGGGTGGACGCACCGGAGGCTAGGGGCGCGGTGACTGCTCGGGACATGTGTCGGCCCACCATGGTGGCGGCCCCGATAGGGTCGTCGGCCACCATGGCGGGCCTGGTCACCTCGCCGGACCGGAGAGGCGAGCCCCGGTCAGGGGCAGCCGCCGTCGGCGACGGTGTAGTAGCCGGTGGGGGCCTCCCTCAGGGTGTGCGTGACGAAGGTGTTGTACAGACCCATGTTCTGGCCGGAGCCTCTGGCGTAGGTGTAGCCGCCGCTCGTGGTGGCCCGTCCCGCCTGGACGTGGCTGTAGTTGCTGCCCGTCCAGCAGGCGGCGGTGCCGCCGGTGGTGGTCGCGGTGATCGTCCCCGAGCCGGATCCCGCCGTGCCGCTGGCGTCCCGGGCGGCTACCGCGTACGTGTGCGAGGTGCCCGCCCGCAGCCCGGTGTCCGTGTACGACGTGCCGCTCGGCGTTCCGACCGGTGTGCCGTCGCGGCGCACGACGTAGTCCGTGGCGCCGCTGACGGCGTTCCAGCTGAGGCTGATGCTCGTGTCGGTGGCTCCGGTCGCCGCCAGCCCGGTCGGCGCTGGCAAGGAGCCCGTTCCGGTCCCGGCGCCGTCGAGGCCGAAGAACTCGGCGATCCAGTGGCTGGAGCAGATCGAACTCAGGAAGTACGGGGCGCCCGTGCTGCCGCACCGCTCGGCGCCGGTGCCCGGGTCGACCGGGGTGCCGTGACCGATGCCGGGAACCCGGTCGACCTCGACGGCGACCGTGCCGTCCGCGGCCAGGTACTCGTCGTGCCGGGTGGAGTCGGGCCCGATGGTGGTGGTGCGGGTGGGGGTCTGGGACAGCCCGTGCAACGCCGTCCACTGGTCGCGCAGTTCACCGGCATTGAGCGGTGCCACCGTCGTGTCCTGATCGCCGTACCAGATGGCCGTGCGCGGCCACGGGCCGGTGTACGACGGGTACGCGGCGCGCACCCGCTGGGCCCACTCGCCCGGGCTGAGGTCGACCCCGGGGTTCATGCACACGTAAGGGCTGTCGTCCTTCGTGCAGTTGTAGGGCAGCCCCGCGACGACGGCGCCCGCGGAGAAGACGTCGGGGTAGGTGGCGAGCATGACCGCGGTCATGGCGCCGCCCGCGGACAGGCCGGTGACGTAGACGCGCCGGGAGTCCGCTCCGTAGGTGGAGACGGCGGTGCCCACCATCTGTCTGATGGAGAGGGCTTCCCCCTGATCGCGCCGGTTGTCGCTCGACTGGAACCAGTTGAAGCACTTGTTGAGGTTGTTCGAGGAGGTGGTCTCCGCGAGCACGAGCAGGAACTTGTCCCGGTCGGCGAGTTGGGGCAGCCCGGAGTTGTCCGCGTACGTCTGGGAGCTCTGGGTGCACCCGTGCAGCGCGACGACCACGGGCGGGTTCGCGGGCAGCGACGCCGGCCGGTACACGTACATGGTCAACCCGCCCGGATTGGAGCCGAAGTTGCCGACGCGGGTGAGTGCGACGGCGGCGTGGGCGGGCGCGGGACCGGTCAGCGCGGCGCCCAGGACGAGCGCGACGACGGTGAGGAGACGGGACAGGGCGCGGCCCCACCGACTCCAGTGACGTCCTTGGGCTGAGGGGAGTGGCATCGGCGGCTCCTTCGTCGAATGCCCGGTGCTCTTGCGGCCCTCGGCGCAGCACTGAGCGCCGGGCACACCGAGGCGTTGCGGAACCTTAGAAGCGGGCGCGCGGCGCCGACATGGCACCGGGCACCACAGCCGGCCTCGCACCAGTCCCCATCACACGGATTGCGCGCGTGCCGGTGGATCTGTTAGGGGCTCGTGACGCCCCCAGCCGTCGTCGTCGGCGAGGAGGAGCGGGCCTCGTGGCGCCCGCGCGGACCTGGGGAGGCCCTGGGGCCCGCGTGCCGGGAACCGGACATTCCGGGATCAAGAAATCGCCAAAGAGGAACGCGCTGCTCGAGAAGGATCTCTTGGTACGCGGGTCGGCCCTGACCAGGCTGCCCGTAACCACAGGGGGGTTTGATGCACTTCGCGCACCACGGACACGTCGTCGCGGCCACAGCCGCAGCGTCCCTCGCGCTCGTCGGAATACAGGCCGGCGCCCATCCGGCTTCCGCTACCGAGCAGTCCAGGGCGAGTTCCGACACCACAACCTGGCGGTGCTTGCCGAGAGCTACCTGCAACCGCGGGCCGATCAGCTGAACAAGGAGCGCGCTGTGGATCTTCGACAGCTCTTGGCCGTACCGGCGGTGCTGGCCGCGCTGACCGTCGGCACCGGCTGCTCGACCCAGGACGACCAGGCCGAACCCTCCCGCTCGGCGTCCCCCGGCGGAGCACGTCACGCCGTTGAGGCATATGTGGACGCTCTCAACTCTCGCAGCGCCACCGGTCTGATCGAGGTCGGCGGCGTCAAGGACGAGGGCTGGTCTCGGAAGGAGGCCGCACGGATCCTCGCGGACCGGGGCGGGAAGGATTGGAAGATCAAGGATGTCCGGATCGACTACGACATGGGTCCCGACACCGGCTCCGCCAAACTTCTGGCCGAGGGCAAGGCCGGCGGGTCCCTGCGCGACACCTTCACCGTGACACGGGAGAAGGGTGTGCGGCATCTGGCCTTCTTCACTCACCAGCCCGGCATGAACGGCAAAGAGTCCTCCTCGACCGAAGAACCCAGCTCCTGACCCCACAGAAGCAGCCTCCCCGCGCCGTGATCAGGCGCGCCCACCGGCGCGGGGAGGCCCACCTCCGCCCACACCGTCTTGCCCGGCGCGGCCGGACGCGGCGTCACACCCCAGTCGTCGGCGAGCGCGGCCACGAGAAGGAGGCCTCGCCCGGATTCCCCCTCCGGGTACGGCACTTCCGGAGCGGGGAGCCTCTCGGCCCGCGTGTCGGTGACTTCGACCCGTAGGACACGGTCGGTCCCGGCCAGGCGGAGGTGGAAGTCGCGGCCCGGCACATGGCCGTGCCGGACGGCGTTCGCGGCGAGCTCCGCCGTGATCAGCGTGACGGTCTCGTTGACCGGTGACGTGTACGGGTGGCCCCACTCGTTCAGGCGGTGCGAGATGAGGCGACGGGCGAGTCGTGCGCCGCGCGGGGTCGATGTGAACCGCATCGCGAACTCACGTGCGACCAGCGTGCGTTGCGGCATATGCCCGTGTGGGGGAATTCCCTGCTCCATGGGGAGAACGGTCGCGGCCCGTGCGTAGCTTTGAACAGGCGTGACGCGCCGACCGCTGCCGGTTGTACGTGCCGGGTGCGCGCTTGTACGCGGGGCGAGGCGTGCCCGCCCTCCCGTGCGGCGCGTTGGTCGCGGGAGCGGTCGTGGTGGCGTTTGCGAGGTGTTCCGGTGGCGGTACGAACGGGAGGTGCCGGGCGTGGAGGAGCGGCGGGCGGAGGGGGAGTACGAGTCCGGGGCGGGCATCCTGCACGTGTTCGGGCGGCAACTGAAGCTGTGCCGTGAGCGGGCGGGGCTCGACCGGGCCGAACTGGGGGCGCGGACAGGGTACTCGGCGTCGACGATCGCCTCCTTCGAGCAGGGGAGGCGGATTCCACCGCCCAGGTTCATCGACCGGGCCGATGAAGTACTGGACACGGGCGGGGTGTTGGGGGCGGGCAAGGAAGAGGTGGCTCGGGCCCAGTATCCAGCCTTCTTTCGGGATGCGGCGGCATTGGAGGCGCATGCGGTCGAGCTGCATGTGTACGCGACCCAGGCTGCACCAGGGTTGTTGCAGACGGAGGAGTACGCGCGGGCGGTCTTTGCCATGTGGCGGCCGTTACTGGAAGACGGGGTCATCCAGCAGCGAGTGGCCGCACGGCTGGCGAGGCAGGAGATCTTCGTCAGGCGTCCGGCACCTCACTTGAGCTTCGTGATCGAGGAGGCCGTGCTTCATCGCCCCCTGGGTGGGGAGGGAGTCTGGCGTGGGCAGTTGGAGCATTTCCTCCTGACGGGAGAGCGACGGAACGTCGAGATCCAAGTGATGCCGCTGTCTCGCGTGGAACACGCAGGACTGGCCGGCCCGTTCACCTTGATGGAGACGGTGGATGGGCGGAGGATCGCCTATACGGAAGTCCAAGGTGACAGCCGCGTCCATACGGAGCGTGGGAAGGTCCGGGAGGTTGAGGCTGCGTACGGGAGTCTCCGCGCGCAGGCCCTCACACCGGCTGAATCGCTCTCTTTGATCGAGAAGTTGTTGGGGGAGAGATGAGCAGCGGGGCAGCGGCCAGGCCGGAGAGCGACGGCCCGGCCTGGATCAAAAGCAGCTACAGCGCGGGCAACGGCGGCGAGTGCGTCGAGGTCGCAACCTGCCTGGACACCACGCACGTGCGGGACTCGAAACACACGGCGGGCCCCATAGTGAGCCTCGGCCAGGCCGCCTGGACCGAGTTTCTCGGCTTTGCGGCCCGGCACGCCGGCTGAGGCGAAGCACGACCCTCGCGAGCGCCCCGCGGCCGGCGACGATCGGTCCCGGGGCGCGCAAGGGTGACGCGCAAGGGCTAGGCACGGAAGGGCGAGGCACGGAAGGGCGAGGCACGGAAGGGTGATTGACCCCCCTGTGGAGAAACAGACGCCGGCCGAGCAGGCCTTGAGTCGTTCATACGTCACCCCGGACGGACTCCGTTTCGACGTCACCGAGTTGTCGGTCGAGCAGCGCCCGAGCCACGGCGTGACCTTGACGTACCGGATGACCGTGAGCCGCCAAGGACACCCGGACGAGCGCTGGTTGGTCGCCCTGCCCTGGGACGACAGGTCCTGGGTGGATGTACTCACCTCGCCCGCACCCCCTCCCGACCGAGTGCGGCAGCTCGTGCGTCTCGTCCATGCCCATCTGGACGAATGGTGGGACACGAAGGAGCACAACCGGCGGTCGGCGAAGCTGGGCCGGCGGCTCGCCTGACCGCCCCTCGCCGAACCCGTCCCGGGCAAGCGGACAGGCGGTCGAGCGGACAGTCCTTGGCGGCCTGCAGCACCTTGGCGACGTCCAGGTAACCCCACAGCATGCCGAGCGCCGCGCCGAAGCCACCCCGCCGGACGATTGAAACCGTTCAATCGCCGAGACGACGTGAACCAGCCAGATCCCCCTGGTGACACGGATCAGCAGCCCGGAACCGCGGAAAATCCCGCACACACATTGACCCTCACCTCCCACACCCCTACGTTCACCGCTGTGAATCGATTCACAACTCCTAGGTGAGGGGCCGCAATTGATCAGCAGGAGGAACATCCTGGCGGGCGCGGCGGGCGCCGTCGCCGTGACGGCCACGGGAGCGGTAGCCGGAGCGGCCGTGGCCCCGCCCGCGTCCCCCCCGACCGCGCCGCGCGGGGGAGCCCCC
>NZ_JBHWVI010000294.1:0-8866 GCF_042737005.1 Streptomyces sp. NPDC060027 | reverse complement strand
GCCGGGGCCCTTTCCGTCGGTTGCCCGACGCCGATCCTTGGTGGGGCCTATCCGTCGTTGCCGCCGAAGAAGCCGCCACCGTTGTCGTTGCCGCCGTTGTTGTTACCGCCGATGCTGACCGTCGTGAGCGTGACCGTCGTGTTGTCCGGGCTGTCGACCTGGCTGTTGCCGGCCGGGTCCTGGCTGGCCACGAGGGCGTTGTCGTTCTGATCGCTGCCGTTGGCGAACTGGACGTTGAAGCCCGCCTGCTGCAGGGTCTGCTTCGCCTGCTTCACCGTCTGGCCGACGACGCTCGGCACGTTCGACTGTTGCTGCTGCTTGGCCTTGCCGATCTGGATCGTCACCTTGGAGCCTGGGTCCGCCGGACTGTTGGCCGGCGGGGTCGTCTGAATGACCTTGCCGACCAGGTTCTGGTCGTCGGTCTCCACATCGGCGCACTCGCCGACGAGGTCGTTGGCCGTCATCTGCGCCTTGGCCTCGTCGCAGGTCTTGCCGGAGACGTCCGGGACGGTGGACTGCTTCTTCGCCTTGGCGACGGTCAGGGTGATCGTCGACCCCTTCTGCACCTCGTCACCGAGCCCCGGGTCCTGCTCCAGGACCTTGTTCTCCGCCTCTGCGGATTCCTCGTACTTCGTCTTGACGTTGAAGTCGTACTTGTCGGCCCCGAGGATCTCTCTGGCCTTGTCCAGCTGCTTGCCTGTGACGTTCGGAACGACCACCTTCGGCGCACCGGTCGACACCACGACGTTGATCGTGTCGCCCTTGTTGACCTGCGTGCCGGCCTTCGGGTCCTGGCTGCAGACGTTGCCCGTCTTCTCGCTCTCACAGGGCTTCTTGGTGACGGCGAGCGTCAGGTTGACGTTCTCGGCCATCTGGTCGGCGTCCGTCTTCGTCTGCCCGACGAAGTTCGGTGCGGCGAACGGCTTGTCGCTCACTCCGTCGCCCCCGAACGCCCACTTGCCGATCAGGATCGCGCCGATCAGCACCAGGACGCCCGCGACGACCAGGAGGATCGTCGAGGTGTTGTTCTTCTTCTGGCGGCGGCGGTCGGGGCGGTCGTCGTAGCCGTAGCCACCGTCGTCCGGGTTCATCGGCGGCAGCATCGACGTGGGCTGGGCGTCCGAGGAGCGCATGGCCGTGGTCTGCTGGTCGTCGCCGTAGCCGCCGTAGCCGACCGAGCCCATGGCGGAGGTGGCCGCGACGGGCTGGCCGTCGAGGCAGGCCTCGATGTCGGCGCGCATCTCGTCGGCGGACTGGTACCGGTAGTCAGGGTCCTTGACGAGGGCCTTCAGCACGATCGCGTCCATCTCGGGCGTGATCTCGGGGTCGAAGACCGACGGAGGCTGGGGCTCCTCGCGGACATGCTGGTACGCGACGGCCACCGGGGAGTCGCCTACGAAGGGCGGGCGCACCGTCAGCAGCTCGTAGAGCAGGCAGCCGGTGGAGTAGAGGTCCGAGCGGGCGTCGACCTGCTCGCCCTTCGCCTGCTCCGGCGAGAGGTACTGGGCCGTGCCGATGACCGCGGCCGTCTGCGTCATCGTCATACCGGAGTCGCCCATGGCGCGGGCGATGCCGAAGTCCATGACCTTGACCTGGCCGTTGCGCGTCAGCATGACGTTGGCGGGCTTGATGTCGCGGTGGACGATGCCGGCACGGTGGGAGTACTCGAGGGCCTGGAGGATGCCGATGGTCATCTCCATGGACCGCTCGGGCAGCAGCCTGCGGCCCGAGTGCAGCAACTCGCGCAGGGTGGATCCGTCGACGTACTCCATCACGATGTACGGGATGGAGGTGTTGTCGATGTAGTCCTCACCCGTGTCGTAGACGGCGACGATCGCGGGATGGTTGAGCGAGGCGGCGGACTGGGCCTCCCGGCGGAACCGGGCCTGGAACGACGGGTCGCGTGCGAGGTCTGCCCGCAGCGTCTTCACCGCCACAGTACGGCCGAGCCGGATGTCATGCGCGAGGTAGACCTCTGCCATGCCACCACGGCCGAGCACGTGGCTCAGCTCGTACCGGCCGCCGAGGCGACGCGGCTCTTCCATAGCTACCTACCAGCCCTCTCCGTCGGTCCCGACCGCACCTTTGTGTGGTCCGGCGGTGTGCTGTCCGGGCATACCGTACCCGGATCGGCTTCTGTGACCTGGCCAAGACCGTCACCCGTGACAGGACCGGTATCGCAACGTGCACCGATGTGAAGGGGACGTGAGCGGGGTCACTTCTTACTGTCGATGACTGCCTTCATCACGTCCCTTGCGATGGGGGCGGCGAGACCGCCACCGGAGATGTCGCCGCGGTTGGCGCTGCCGTCCTCGACGACCACGGCGACGGCGACCGGCGAGCTGCCGTCCGAGAGCTTCGCGTAGGAGATGAACCAGGCGTACGGCTTCTCGCTGTTGTCGACGCCGTGCTGGGCGGTACCCGTCTTGCCACCGACGGTGACGCCCTGCTCGTTGATCTGTGCCCGCTTGCCGGTGCCGTCCTTGACGACCGTCTCCATCATCGACTGGAGAACCTGCGCGTTCTCCTTGGAGAGCGGCTGGCTCAGCTTCTCGGGGTCGGTGTGCTCGATGACGTCCAGGTTGTGCGTGCTCAGCTCGCTGACCATGTACGGCTTCATCAGGGTGCCGTCATTGGCGACCGCGGAGGCCACCATGGCCATCTGGAGCGGGGTGGCGGCGGTGTTGTACTGGCCGATCGAGGACAGCGCGGTCTGCGACGTGTTCATGCCGTCGGAGAAGACCGAGGAGCTGGAGCGGATCGGCGTGAACTGCTCGGAGCCGAAGCCGAACTTCTTGGCCTGTTCCAGCATCTTGCCGTTGCCGAGGTCCGCGCCGACCTTGCCGAAGACCGTGTTGCAGGAGACCTTGAGCGCGACGCGCAGGGTGGCGTTCTTGCAGGGGAGGTTTCCCTCGTTGGGCAGCTTGGTCGTGGTGCCGGGCATGATCCACGGGTCCGGCGATTCCGTCTTGGTGTCCGCGTCGGGGACGAGCCCGTTCTCCAGGGCGGCGGCCGCCGTGACGACCTTGAAGGTGGAGCCCGGCGGGTAGGTCTCGCGCAGCGCCCGGTTCAGCATCGGGTCGTCGGGGTTGTTCTTCTTCTGGAGCTTGTTCCAGGCCTTGGAGTCCGTGGACGTGGAGTTGCCGGCGAACGACGACGGGTCGTACGACGGCGTCGAGGCCAGCGCCAGGATCGCGCCCGTCTTGGGGTCGATGGCCGCGACGGCACCCTTCTTGGCACCGAGGCCCTCGAAGGCGGCCTTCTGGGCGGCGCCGTTGAGGGTGGTGAGGACGTTGCCGCCCTTCTTCTTCTTGCCCGTGATCATGTCGAGCGTGTTCCGGAAGAAGAGCCGGTCGTCGTTGCCGGTGAGGATGCCGTCCTCGATCTTCTCGATCTGGTTGGCGCCGAAGGCCTGCGAGGCGTAGCCGGTGACGGGCGCCCACATCGCGCCGTCCTTGTACGTGCGCTTGTACTCGTAGTCGCCGGTGGTGGACGTCTTGGACCCGGTGATCGGGTTGCCGTCCACGATGATGTTGCCGCGCGGGGTGGCGTACCGCTCGATGTTCACACGGCGGTTGGCCGTGTCGGTCCGCAGCTCGTCCGCCTGGACGTACTGGAGCCAGTTGTCACGGATGAGCAGGGCGAGGACGAGCAGCCCGCAGAAGATCGCGATCCGGCGCAGGGGCTTGTTCACGGGCGGACCACCTGGGTCATCTCGGCGTCGGGGTTCGGGGCGGGCGCTGGGGCCGGGCGGCGTGCGGTGTCACTGATGCGGATCAGGATGGCGATCAGGGCCCAGTTGGCGATGACGGAGGAACCGCCGGACGCCAGGAACGGCATGGTCATACCGGTCAGCGGGATCAGGCCCATGACGCCGCCGGCGACCACGAAGACCTGGAGCGCGAAGGCGCCGGAGAGGCCGACGGCGAGCAGCTTGCCGAAGGGATCGCGGGCCGCGAGGGCCGTGCGGATGCCGCGCTCGACGATCAGGCCGTAGAGCACCAGGATCGCCATGACTCCGGCGAGGCCCAGTTCCTCGCCGAACGTGGCGAGGATGAAGTCGGAGTTGGCGGCGAAGCGGATGAGCTCGGAGTGGCCCTGGCCGAGGCCGGTACCGAGGGTGCCGCCGGATCCGAACGCCCACAGTGCCTGCATGGCCTGCTCGGAGTGGATGACACCGTCCTGGACCCCGGCCTGGCTGAGCGTGTACTCGCGCATCGGGTCGAGCCAGGCCTGCACACGGGTCTGGACGTGCGGTTCGAAGCTGGCCACACCGACGGCGCCGGCCGCGGACATCATCAGACCGAAGACGATCCAGCTGGTCCGCTCGGTGGCGACGTACAGCATGATGACGAACATTCCGAAGAACAGCAGCGACGTACCGAGGTCGGTCTCGAACACCAGGATGAGGATCGAGATCGCCCAGACGACGATGATCGGGCCGAGGTCGCGGCCGCGCGGCAGGTACAGGCCCATGAAGCGGCGGCTGGCGAGGGCCAGCGCGTCCCGCTTCACCATCAGGTAGCCGGCGAAGAAGACCGCCAGCACGATCTTCGCGAACTCACCGGGCTGGATGGAGAATCCGGCGACCGAGATCCAGATCTTGGCGCCGTAGGTGAGGTCGGCGCCGAGACCCGGGACCAGCGGGAGCAGCAGCAGGACCAGGGCGCCGACCATGGAGATGTAGGTGTAGCGCTGCAGGACGCGGTGGTCCTTGAGGAAGACCAGCACGACGACGAACAGGCCGATGGCCAGCGCGGTGTACAGCAGCTGGCGCGGTGCCGCGTTGCCCGCCTGGTTGATCGACTGGAGCAGCTTGGACTGGTCCAGCCGCCAGATGACCACCAGGCCGAGCCCGTTGAGGAGCGTGGCCAGCGGCAGCAGCAGGGGGTCCGCGTACGGGGCGAACTTCCGTACGGCGAGGTGGGCGACGCCGGCCAGCAGGCCGAGGCCCAGGCCGTAACTCAGGAGGCCGGCGGGTACCGCGTCGTCGATGGCGAGGCCCACGTTGGCGTAGGCGAACACCGGGATGACTACGGCGAACACCAGCAGGGCCAGCTCGGTATTACGTCGGCTCGGTGCGCCGATCGATCCGATCGTGGACGTGTGGTGCGTCGGCGTGTTCGTACTGCTGCTCATCGTGTGACAGGGCCCCTCACGGCTTCTTACTGCTTACCGCACAGCGAGACCAGCTTCTGCTCCTCGTCGGAGAGGCTGGGGCCGGGTGTGGGAGTAGGTGCGGTCGTGGACTTGGAGGACGAAGGTGCCGAGTTCGACGGGGTCGGGCTCGGGGTGGACGTGGCCTTGGACGTCAGGGAGGTCTTTGTGGTTCCCGTGGTCCCACCGGCCTCGCCCTCACCGGTCTTCGCGTTGTTCTCGCTCTCGGCGGCGCGGCGCGCGGCGTCCTTCTTGCACGCGGAGGCCTGCACGGCGAGCTCGTCGATCTTCGACTTGGCGTCGGAGAGGCCGCCTTCGGCGATCGTCTCCTTGACCTGGTTCTGCTGATACGGCGGCAGGTACTTGAGTTCGATCTCGGGGTGATCCTTCTCCACCTTCGAGAGCGAGACCCAGCCGAGGTCCTGGCTGATGCCGCGGTACAGCGCGATGTGTTCGCCCTTGGCGCCGACGTAGTACTGCGTCTGCGTCCAGCGGTAGCCGCCGTACAGGCCGCCGCCGATGACGGCGAGCGTCAGGACGATGTAGAAGGATCTCTTCAGCCACTTGCGCCCGGTGCGCGGCTTGACGAAGTCCTCGTCGGAGTAGTCGCCGAAGCCGCCGGTGGACACATAGCCGGTGGTGTCGCCGCTGCCGGGCGGGCCGAACTCGCCGCCGCCACCCTGTCCGGGCACGGGCCGGCCGAGACCGGAGGCGCGGCCGGCAGGGGTCTGCATGGCGCCGTTGTCGTGGAGCTGGAGCTGGTTCTCGGCGACCGCGCCGACCACGACAGGCGTGTCGGAGAGCTGTGCGGCGAGGGTGTCCCCGGAGTCGATGTCGAGGACGTCGGCCACGATGACGGTGATGTTGTCCGGGCCGCCGCCGCGCAGCGCGAGCTGGATGAGCTCCTGCACGGTCTCCTGCGGGCCCTGGTAGCTGGCGAGGGTGTCTTCCATCGTCTGATGGGAGACGACGCCGCTGAGGCCGTCGGAGCAGATCAAGTAGCGGTCGCCGGCGCGGACTTCGCGGATCGAGAGGTCGGGCTCGACATGGTCGCCGCTGCCCAGCGCGCGCATCAGCAGGGAGCGCTGCGGGTGGGTGGTGGCTTCCTCCTCGGTGATGCGCCCCTCGTCGACGAGACGCTGCACCCAGGTGTGGTCCTGCGTGATCTGCGTCAGGACGCCGTCCCGCAGCAGATAGGCGCGGGAGTCGCCGACGTGGACGAGGCCGAGGCGCTGGCCGGTCCACAGCAGGGCGGTGAGCGTGGTGCCCATGCCCTCCAGCTGCGGGTCCTCCTCGACCATCAGCCGGAGCTGGTCGTTGGCACGCTGCACGGCGGTGCCGAGCGAGGTGAGGATGTCGGAGCCGGGTACGTCGTCGTCGAGCGCGACGATGGTGGAGATCACCTCGGAGCTGGCGACCTCACCCGCGGCCTGCCCGCCCATCCCGTCGGCGATCGCGAGGAGGCGAGGACCGGCGTAGCCCGAGTCCTCGTTGCCCTCGCGGATCATGCCTTTGTGCGATCCGGCGGCAAAGCGCAGTGACAGACTCATGCGCACCTCGCCCGTCGGCTCCGGGTACATCCGCACGGTGCCCACCCTCCGGTCGGGAGCGCGCCGGGGTCCGTCGTGTGGACCGCCGCTGCGTGCTCGCTCCGCTCGCTCATTGTCGTACTACTTCCGCAGCTCGATGACGGTCTTGCCGATGCGGATCGGCGCGCCCAGCGGAATGGGCGTGGGAGTCGTCAGTCGGTTCCGGTCGAGATACGTGCCATTGGTGGAGCCGAGATCCTCGACGATCCACTGGCCGTCCCGGTCCGGGTAGATCCTGGCATGCCTGCTGGACGCGTAGTCGTCGTCCAGCACGATGGTGCTGTCGTGCGCGCGGCCCAGGGTGATGGTCTGGCCCTGGAGCGCGACGGTCGTTCCCGTGAGGGTGCCCTCCGAGACGACCAGCTTGGACGGTGCTCCGCGGCGCTGCCGGCCGCCGCCACCGGCTGGTGGCTGCTGCTGGCGCTGCTGCGGAGGCGCGGCAGGCCGCGCGGCCTGCTGAGGCCTCGCGGCCTCCCTGCGGGAGCCGCGCTGTGTGACGCGCGTTCCGAACAGGTCGCTGCGGATGACCTGCACGGCCACGATCACGAACAGCCACAGTACGGCCAGGAAACCCAGCCGCATGACCGTGAGGGTCAGCTCTGACATTGCCCCCGCTTCACCCTTCGGCTTGCCGGTAAATGATGGTGGTGCTGCCCACGACGATCCGCGAGCCGTCGCGGAGCGTAGCGCGGGTGGTGTGCTGCCCGTCCACCACGATGCCGTTGGTGGACCCTAGATCCTGGATCGTCGAGGGCGTTCCGGTCCGGATCTCACAGTGCCGGCGCGATACGCCGGGGTCGTCGATCCGCACGTCGGCTTCGGTGCTGCGGCCCAGCACCAGCGTCGGGCGGGAGATCTGGTGGCGTGCGCCATTGATCTCGACCCAGTGCCGCATACGGCCGCCCGCCGCCGGGCCGGCCGGGGGTCGGGCACCCATGGGTGCCGCGCCCGGACGGCCGCCGGGCGGCGGCGCGGACGGCATGGGGGGAGCGGCCGCCGGCGGGTAGCCGTAACCGCCCTGGGCTCCGCGGGGAGCCGAGGGGGAAGGGCCCGCGGGGGCGCGCTCGGGGGACTGCTGGTTGGTGGAGGAGGCGAGCGTACGGCTGCGCACCCGGTACAGACCGGTGTCGAGGTCGTCGGCCTTCTCCAGATGGACCTTGATGGGGCCCATGAAGGCGTAGCGCTGCTGCTTGGCGTAGTCGCGGACCATGCCCGCGAGCTCGTCGCCGAGCTGGCCGGAGTAGGGGCTGAGGCGCTCGAAGTCCGGCGTGCTCAGCTCGACGATGAAGTCGTTCGGGACGACGGTCCGGTCGCGGTTCCAGATCGTGGCGTTGTTGTCGCACTCGCGCTGCAGCGCTCCGGCGATCTCCACGGGCTGGACCTCGGACTTGAACACCTTGGCGAAGGTGCCGTTGACCAGACCTTCGAGACGCTGCTCGAACTTCTTCAGGACTCCCATGGGGCACCTCCTCCTGCGTAGCCGTCCTGGTACAGCTTGCTGTCGTCCACCTGATCCTGCTGGCCTTGCTGGTACTGCTTACTGATCGTATCCACGCGTCGGGAAATCGGCTGGTTCCCCCTGTCGGCCCGGTCGACGGTTGTCGACTGCCTTCCGAAGTCCCTCCGCACGTTCCCTGAGAGGTCCCTCTTCGAACTCTTCCCGGCACTACTCCTGCCATGGATCGTAGAGGCGCCCCGCGACCAGTGTCCCGCACCTGACTGTGCGGCCCGTCCGGCTCCTGGGGAGATGCGCAGGACCGGTACGAGGTTGATACGTGAACCGGTTCTGTCTGAGACGTGTGATGCGCGCGGGGTGCCGTGAGGGAGAAGGCCGTCCCGGCGGCCGGTGTCGAGCGGGCCGTCGGCCCGGGCGGGGCAAGGGCGCGGGCCTGGGGATGCCGGGTGCGCGGGCGGGGAATGCCGGGTGCCGGGGGCGGAGGAAAGGGATGTGATTCCACCCCTGAGTGCGTGCTAATCTTCTGGATGTCGGCAGGCGCTCGCACCACTCGGTGGGAGACGGACGACACACCCAATGCGCGGGTGGCGGAATAGGCAGACGCGCTGGATTCAGGTTCCAGTGCCCGAAAGGGCGTGGGGGTTCAACTCCCCCCTCGCGCACC
>NZ_JBHWVI010000293.1:0-8920 GCF_042737005.1 Streptomyces sp. NPDC060027 | reverse complement strand
GGTCATGGACGGGTGCACCTGGCCCAGGCCGACCAGTCGGCGGACCTCGTCCTCGCGACCGGCTCGCTGCACCTTGCCTTTCGCCAGGGCCACCGCGTCGAACCGGCGGATCACCGGTTCGGGCTCCACCGGCCCGCCGCTGAGCATGACGGTGGCCTCGGCGATGCCGTAACTCGGGAAGAACGCCTCGCGGCGGAAGCCGAACGGGGCGAGCATGGCACTGAACTGGTCAATCATCTCCGCACGCACCGGTTCGTCGCCGACCACCGCGATCCGCCAGGCACTGAGATCGAGGGAACGCAACTGCTCCTCGGAGACGCGCCGCAGGCACAACTCGTATCCGAAACCGGGTGCTGAACTGATGCCCGCCCCGCGGTCCGATATCGCGCGGAGCCAGTTGACCGGGTGCTGGGTGAACGCAGAGGGCGGCATCAGTACGGCGTCGTACCCGACGTAGATCGGCTGGAGGACCCCGGTGATCAGTCCCATGTCGTGGAACACGGGCAGCCAGGACACAACTGGGGGCAGCCGGTCGAAGTCGTCCGTGGCCCGGCTACCGTTGGCCAAGATCAGTGAGAGGTTGTGGAGAACGTTGCCATGGGTGAGCTCCACACCCCGGGGCGGACCGGTTGTGCCGGAGGTGTACTGCAGGTACGCGATGGTGTCCGGGCCGATGCCGGGGTCATTCCAGCCGTACGCGTCCGTCTCACTGATCTCGTCGGTCGCCACAGCGCTCGGCCGGCGTGGTGTGGAGATGTCCTTCAGCAACGCGTCGACACGGTTCAGCCGTGACCCGATCGACAGCAGCACATCCGGCTGGCAGCTGTTGACGATGGCCCGGAAGCGCGCATACCGGTCGTCGACGCCGACGCGCAGCACCGGAGGAGCCGGCACCGCGATCAGGCCGGCGTACAGGCAGCCGAAGAAGGCGGACACGAAGTCCAGGCCGGGCGGGTAACTCAGCACGGCGCGGGCGCCCGGCGGAGCTTGCCTGCTCAGACGCGCCCCGATTGCCCTTGCCCGGGCGTCCAGTTGGGCGAGGGTGAGCGAGTCGGACTCTTCGAGGCCGTTCTCCAGGAAGGCGAACATCCGTCGATCCGGCTCCCTGGACGCGCGATACCTGCAGAGCTCGACCAAGGTCGTCGGCTCCGGTCGGGATTCTGTGACGGCATCCTCTGACATCGTGGTCCTCCTTTGCGACTCGGCCATTGTCATTGCCCCTGCCCTTTGCCCACCGACCCGCGGGGACTTGTCTACGTATCCAGCCATTGCTGTACGTGTGCGTCGTGGTGGTTCCACTCGAAGAGATGCTAAGTCGGCGGAGAAATATCGGGTATCCACCGCGGGATGGTGTCCGACCTCCTACCGGAGGCGAGCTTCGACTAAGCCGGAAGACGGATGAAAGCCATCCTCAGGTCGCCGTCACGGTTCGGTCCGTCGGCCGTTACGGAAAGCACCTCGCATTGGCTAACTTCATGACGACGGCCAGTGGACGACGAATGGTCCGTATCCAAGGGAGAACATTTCCCCAGAAGGATTCAGGAAGGGAAACTTGATGTCGTACGACGCGTCTGACGATTACTTCTTGGGTTATCCGAAGCTCCCCGATCTCCCCGATCTCCCTGGTCGCCCGGACGGGGAGGTCCTGGGTACGACCGGCGTTGTGGTCACCGGTTTGGGAATGACCACGCCGCTGGGCGGCGACGTCCACTCCACCTGGGAGGCGCTGCTCGCCGGCGCATCACCGATCACCGTGCTCGACGAACCGTGGGCTCGCGATCTGCCCGTGCGGCTGGCAGGCCGGCTGAGTCAGGAACCGACCGAGGTACTGGACCGGGTCGAGGCCCGACGAATGGATCGCTGCCAGCAGATCGCGATGGTGGCTGCCCGGCAGGCATGGGCCGACGCCGGCGCGCCCGAGGTGGCGCCGGAGCGGCTGGCCGTGGTGATCGGTACCGGCCTCGGCGGCGGGGGGACGCTGGTCGACCAACACGACCTGTCCTTGGCCAAGGGACCGGGCCGCGTGTCACCTTTCGCGGTGACCATGCTGATGCCCAACGGTTCGGCCGCCGCCGTCAGTCTGGCTCTCGACGCCCGGGCCGGCGCCCACGCGCCGACCAGCGCCTGCGCCTCCGGAGCGGAGGCAATAGCTCTGGGGCTCGCCATACTGCGTGCCGGGCGGGCCGATGTCGTCGTCGCCGGCGGCACCGAGGCATGCATCGGCCGGCTGTCCATGGCGGCTTTCGCCCGCATGGGAGCCCTGTCCGGCCGTCACGAGGACCCTCAGAACGCATCGCGGCCGTTCGACAGCGCCCGTGACGGCTTCGTCATGTCCGAGGGCGGCGGCGCCGTCGTGCTGGAGCGAACCCAGTTCGCGCAAGCTCGTGGCGCGCGGATGTATGCCACGCTCGCCGGTACAGGGATGAGCTCCGACGCGCACACCATGACGTCTCCGTCGGCGGACGGTCAGATCAGTGCGATCCGCGAGGCCTTGCGCTCCGGTGGCCTCGGCCCGCAGGACATCGTTCACGTCAACGCCCACGCTCCCGGTACGCCCGTCGGTGACCGTATCGAGGCGGCGGCATTGCTGGAATCGCTCGGTCCGCATGCTCTGGTGACGGCGACCAAGTCGATCACCGGCCATCTCATAGGCGGGGCCGGCGCGATCGAGGCCATCTTCACGGTCCTGAGCGTCTTCACCGACGTGATTCCGGCGACCAGGAACCTCGACGACAAGGACCCGGAGGTGAAGGTGGAGATCGTCACGGAGACCGAGCGGCGCGTCAGCGTCACCGCGGCCATCTCGAACTCCTTCGGTTTCGGCGGTCACAACGTGGTCCTCGCGTTCACCAAGCCCGCCTGACCGCGGGCTCGGGACGGGCGGCCGGAGGACAGGGGGCTGCCGCGGCCTGTTTGGCCCGCGGAGGCTGGGGCAGGTGCGCGAGGCCGCTCCGCTGGGCCATCAGCGCCGCGTGC
Source organism: Streptomyces sp. NPDC060027 (assembly GCF_042737005.1). Taxonomy (NCBI): domain Bacteria; kingdom Bacillati; phylum Actinomycetota; class Actinomycetes; order Kitasatosporales; family Streptomycetaceae; genus Streptomyces; species Streptomyces sp. NPDC060027. Next base: position 5,944 of record NZ_JBHWVI010000293.1, on the reverse strand, counting down.
ATCCGGTTCGGCAACTCGAGCTTGGCGAGGATGCGCGAGACGTGGGACTTCACGGTGGCGAGCGTGACATGCAGGTCGTGGGCGATCTCCTGGTTCGACCTGCCCATGGCTATACCGCGGAGAACTTGTGTCTCGCGGCCGCTCAGGCTTGCCAGGGCGACCGCGTGAGACCGCTCATGCGGCGGCGGCAGGATCTCGAACCGATCGATCAGCCGTCGGGTCATCGTGGGGCACAAGAAGGCCGCGCCGTCAGCAACCGCACGCACGGCTGAGATCAGCTCGTCCTGGCTGGCACTCTTGAGGAGAAACCCTCGTGCGCCCGCCTTCAGCGACCCGAGCAGATGGCTGTCAAGGGCGTTACTGGTCAGGACAATTATCCCCGGCCCGACCCCAGGTACTGCCGTCTCCGAAAGCTGGGCCAGTTTCCGGATGAATTCGCATCCGGCATCCACCAGGACGACTTGCGGGCGCCGCAACTCGGCCATGCGTAACGCTTCCTCGCCTACCCTCGTATCGCCGACCACCGTGATGTCCGGCGCCTCCCCGATGGCCTGCCGGAATCCGCGGCGCACAAGATCCTCATTGTCGACCAGCATGACTTCCAAGGTGCTGAATTCGTCCATCATTCGCTCCGCCTGTGCGATTCGGAATTGGCCCGTTGCCTTCGGTGACCAGCAACCGGCACTGTGCGTTTCACTGGCTGTGCTCGAGAATGCTTTCCGGTGGAGCGGTTGCGCACGTGATGACCGTGGGGGCGCGCCGAGCGCTACAGACAGCGGTGGCTGATAACGCGTACGCCCCCTGGTCCGCACGCACATCCCGACTAGGCTGAATGGCAGCCTACGGCGGGATACGCCGCATCGATCCCTTCCGATGCTAGGGGGATTGGCAGTGCTGGTTCCAGGCAATGGCGGCCATACTGTTGGCCGTTCCGGACACGGGGCGGCGGCCGGCGAAGTCGCCACAGCTCCGCGGCTGTTCAACCGAGGCATCGCAGGCGTGCGCGCGATGGTGGACGTGGGCGTCGAGCGCGGAGTGACCGTACCGGCATGCCTCGACGGCAGTGGTGTGGACGAAGACGCTCTCGCCGACGATGCCGCACATGTCCGGGCCTGGCAGGAGCTCACGGTGGCGCAGAACCTGGTCCGCGCCACGGGCGACGCGCCCGGCCTGGGGCTCGAGGTCGGGAACCGGATACCGCTTCGTACATACAGTGTGTTGGGCTTCGCACTCCTCGCCAGCCCGACGCTGCGCGAGGCCGCGGCTGTGGGACTTCGCTACCTGGAACTCACCTTCGCCATGGTCGGGATCCACCTTCAGGAGGACGGGAACGAGGTGCGTCTCGTCCTGGACGACGGGCTGGTGCCCCCGCCCGTCCGGCACTTCTTCATCGAGCGGGAAATAGCCAATATCCGGGCCATCCTCGACACCATCGTGGGCCGGCCCTTCACCCCCCTCCGGCTGGATCTGCGCCTCCCGCGGCCTGAAAAGTCCGCGCCGTACGAGGCGTTCGACGACGTGCCGATCGCCTTCGGGGCGCCGCGCAACGCGATCGTCACTCTCGCGGCGGTACTGGAGCAGTCGCTGCCGCAGGCGGACCAGCACACCATGCAGGTGTGCGAACGCGAGTGCAGGCTCCTGCTGGCCCGGCGCACCGACACCGGGTTCGCAGCGCGGGTAGGGGAACTGCTCATGCAGTGGCCGGACGGCATCCCCGACATGGGCGCTGCCGCCGCCGCGCTGCACGTCTCCACCCGCACGCTGCACCGGCGTCTGGCGGTGGAGGGCACGTCCTACCGGCGTCTGATCGACACGGCGCGGCACGCTCGTGCTGTCGAGATGCTGTCCGACCTCGGACTCGGCGTCGACCAGATCGCCGCACGTCTCGGGTACGCCGACGCGGCGGCATTCATCCGCGCGTTCCGTCGGTGGACCGGTGCGACCCCCGGTGCCTACCGAACGCGGTCAGGACGCAACCTGTCGAGGGCCCGTGCCTGAGGCGACAGTGCTCCCGCTGTGCGGGAGTTCGTGCGCGCCGTGCACCGTGCGCTGCCCGTGCGGGACGCCGATGAGCCTCAGCCGGACGGGGCCGGTCTGGTGACCGAGGAGCCACTGGAGCGGACGGCACCGAACCGGGTCCGTCTGCTCTGGTAGGGCCTGGCGGCCGGGTATGCGCTGGTGCTCGTCCTGCTGCTGTTGAAAGGAGCCGGAGTGGTCCCGACAGTCCTCTGGGGGGAGTCCCCGGCCCCGATCGGCGCCGGAGGGCTGGGCGTCCACGTCAGATGGGGAATCCTTCGGGAAGCGTGGCTGCTGCGTACCCGGGGGATCACGGTGGAAGGGCGGCTGCAACGCTCCCACCGGTCCAACGCCGTCGAGCAGTACACCTACGCGTACACCGACACCCACGGCGTACAGCTTGAACGCACCGGCTCGGACGGGGGTGCCGAACTGGTGGAGATCACGTACGTCCCCGAAGACCCCAAGATCACCAAGGTCGGCCGCAGGACAACAGAGAAGCTGGTGTTCGGCGCGGTGCTCATCCTGCTGGCGGGTGTTGTTCTCCTGGCCGGAGTCGCGTTCGTGATCGTGATCGTGGGCGTGGTGGCACTGGCCCTCTGAACGGGTGCCGGGAGTCCACGGAGAATGCCCGTCCGAGCGCTTGTGTAAAGCCGGCGATCCCCCAATCAGCACCTGTTCCCGCAAGACGGCTCTGGCTGTACTCCCGCATACGGCGGATCGATCCGCCATCCCTGACGCCCTGAGGCGTCATTCTCCGGTCCCAACCGTGTTGGTGGCCAGACCCAACTACGGTTGCTCCACGTGGAAGCCACCGAGTTGGACATCACTGAGGACTTGATCCGGGATCTGCTGCGCGAGCAGCACCCCGACCTGGCTGATCGCCCGTTGAAGCTCGGAGCGCGTGGCTGGGACAACCAGGTGTGGCGGCTCGGCGACAACCTCGCCGTCCGGTTGCCTTGGGCGACGCAGTCCGCGGACGCGCTGCTGCGCAAGGAACACACCTGGCTGCCCATCCTTGCCCCGCGTCTTCCTCTGCAGATCCCTGTCCCGCAGCGCCTCGGTGAGCCCTCCGAACGGTTTCCGCGGCCCTGGCTCGTCACCACCTGGGTACCGGGCGAGCCCGCCGACCGCGCCCCCGCCACGCGCGCCACGGACGCGGCCGTCACCTTGGCCACCTTCCTGACAGCCCTTCACCGCCCCGCCCCCGACGGGGCGCCCGCAGGCCGGGACCGCGGGGAACCGCTGGCCGACACCGCAGAACATCTCACCCAAGGGCTCGCCTCGGCCACCGAGCTGGGGCTCATTCGCGCCCCGGACACCGTCCGCGCGGTCTGGGAAGACGCCGCCGCCGCACCTGACTGGGCAAGCCCGCGTCTCTGGCTCCACGGCGACCTGCACCCGGCCAACATCCTGACCACGAACGGCACCATCTCCGGCGTGATCGACTTCGGCGACCTCTTCGCCGGCGACCCGGCCTTCGACCTCGCCGCCGCCTGGATCCTCCTGCCGGACGGTGCCGCCGACCTCTTCCACGAGACCTACCGGCCACGCCCGGACACCGCGACCCTCCGCCGCGCCCGCGGCTGGGCGGTGCTGCGTGCCCTCGCCGGCATCCACATCGGAGACGCCGGCGTCCACGGCCGCCCCGGAGGCAAGCCCACCTGGGGCCCACCCGCCCATGCCGCACTGCAACGCCTCACCGCATCGGTCGGCCAGTGAGCGTTTCAGCGTTGCCTCTCCAGGTCGAGGACGGCTTTGGCGACGACGGTCATGCCGTTGGGGCTGATGTGGGATCTGCGGAAGATCTGCCAGGACTTCAGCCGTGCCATGACGCGCTCGACCGGAGTCCTGGCTTGGGAAAGTAGGCACTGCCCACACTCCGCCACAGGTGGACGACATCCTCCCCGATTGCATCCGGCCGGCAGGTGCTTACGCGGTCACTCCGGGGCGCGCACCGATCGGTCCTTGACCCGCCTCCGGGGCCCGGGGTCACCCTCCCCCGGCGTCCGCGGGGGTGTGGCCGGCTCTCGCTCCGGTACATCCCCCGGACGCGAGAGCCGTGTTCCGTGGCACGGGGTGCACCTCGGAGCATGTGCTTGCCGGTAGCGTGATCGCCTGCCGCATGGAAGGTCCATGTGTCGGCCGGCCCGTGCGAGGGATTCCGGTGACGAGCGATGGGACCGCGATGAGCGAACTGACGAAGCCCGGAATCGAGGTTCCGGAGGGTGACGCGCCCACCGAGCTGACGATCCGGGACCTCGTGGTGGGGGACGGACCCGAGGCGCAGCCGGGCAGGGTCGTCCAGGTTCACTATGTAGGGGTCACGTTCGCGTCCGGAAGGGAGTTCGACTCCTCCTGGGAGCGGGACCGGCCGTTCAAGTTCGCCGTGGGCGGTGGCAGGGTCATCAAGGGCTGGGACCGGGGAGTAAGGGGAATGAAGGTCGGCGGCCGACGCGAGATCATCGTTCCCCCGCGTCTCGGATACGGCAAGCAGTCACCCTCTCCGTTGATCCCGGCGGGCTCGACACTGATCTTCGTCGTGGACCTGCTCACGGTCGTGGGTGGACCCGCCGGAGCGAGGCCCGGCTCGACCGGCTCGGCCTGAACCTGGCGCTCCTGAGGGGCCGGGGACACCCTCGAGACAGAGTCAAGTTCCTCGGACTCCGCACTCGCGATCGGAACGGACGTCAGACAGCCCTGTTCCACCGCGCGCAGCGCGGCGCCGAGGCCCCGTGTGCCACAATGTCAGGATTCAGGGCGGCTGGATCGGGAGGCGTAGGCACGGCTCCCGAGTATGCCCGGCCGTCGCGCCATGAGCGCGCAGGCTTGCCTCCATATTGGCTGGTGCCGCGCAGAGCAGCCGAGTTGACGAATCGGGCCCGATGGCAATCCGAGCCGCGGCCCGCGGCCTCCGTCACGGCCCTGGGCGCCCCGCACGCCAAGGACCTCTAGTCGATACTGATGTCGAAGCTCGAGACACTGCCGTCCGCTGCGGTCAGGGTGACCGAGCCGAACGTGATGATCACGGCTGAGTTACCTCCCGCGCCCCGGTAGTAGCCGGTCGCCTCGGTGACCCGGACAGCGATGGCCACGAGCGTCGAAGCGGACTTCTCATCGGCCTCGATCTTCGGCTGAGCGAGATCAGGATGCCCGTTGGCTTCTGCCCAGTCCCGGAAAACGCGCGCATCTCGGCTCATGCCGGGAAGGATGCTCGGGTTGGCCCAGGCCCACAGCTGGCCCCTGGGACCGACGGGCGACCGAGCGTCTCAGCTCACGGCGGTTTGCTGCCAACCCCATTGGCATTGATTGGTCTACACCCTTGACTGGTACAGACCAAAGCGGTTGAGTGTGGCTCCACACCCCCCACCGCGGTCGCCCCGGACTCCGCGGCGCCGGCCCCTCGTCGGCGCATGCGCACAAGGCTCCGCCTTGCCTCCGGTGCGGCCTTGCTCCGCAAAGGAATGATTCTGTGTCACATCGACGCGTGTCTTCTCTGTTGGCCACGATTCTGATCGGCACCGCCGCACCGGTGCTGCTCCCGGCCGCGAGCGCTTCCGCCGCCTCCTGTTCGAGCTACCCGAGTTGGGTGGCCGGCCAGTCCTACGTCACCGGCAACATCGTCCGGTACACCGACGGCAAGGCCTACATAGCAGAGCACGACAACCCGGGCTACGACCCCACGATCAGCACCTGGTTCTGGGAGCCCTACGCCTGCGACGGCGGCCCGACCAACCCCTCCGACGGATTCGTCGTCTCCGAGGCGCAGTTCAACCAGATGTTCCCGAGCCGGAACGGCTTCTACACCTACAGCGGCCTCAAGGCCGCGCTGAGCGCCTACCCCGGCTTCGCCAAGACCGGCAGCGACACGGTCAAGAAGCAGGAGGCCGCCGCGTTCCTCGCCAACGTCAACCACGAGACCGGCGGT
>NZ_JBHWVI010000292.1:0-8937 GCF_042737005.1 Streptomyces sp. NPDC060027 | reverse complement strand
TGATCGAGATCCGCAAACAGAACAAGGCCTTCGGACTCGGCTCCTACACCGAACTGCCCTCCTCCAACCCCGCCGTCCTCGCCTTCCTGCGCGAATACCAGGACGACCTGGTGCTGTGCGTGCACAATTTCTCCCGTTTCGCGCAGCCCACCGAACTCGACCTGCGTGCCTACGACGGCAGACATCCGGTCGAGCTGATCGGCGGCGTGCGCTTCCCGGCCATCGGCGAACTGCCGTATCTGCTGACCCTCGCCGGTCACGGCTTCTACTGGTTCCGGCTCCGCCCCTCGGTCGGGCCCGGCACCACGAGGCGACCGTGAACACGTGCCCCTCGACAGCCCGCCCGCCTCTGAAAGGACGTGTCGCCATGGCGAAGACCGCTCTGCACCGTCCGAGCGGACTCGGTCCCGCTCCGCTGCTGACCTCGCTGGCCGAGCTGCTGCGCGACTGGTTGCCGCGGCAGCGCTGGTTCGCCGGCAAGGGCCGGCCCGTGACGGATCTGACGCTCGTCTCGTCGACCGAGCTGTACCCGGGGTGTCTGCATCTGCTGGTCCGCACCGAACACCTCGGCCCACCGGCCCACGGCGGGTCCGGCGCTCCCCCGCCCGAGGACTGCTACCAACTGCTCCTCGGCGTACGGGAAGTCCTGCCGCCGCGGCTCGCCCACGCCTTCATCGGCCGGGCGAGCGCCGGCCCGCTGGCCGACCTGACCGTGTACGACGCCTTTCACGACCCGAAGGCGACGGGACTGCTCCTGGAGCGTCTGCGCCGGTCGGGCACGGCGGGCCCGCTGCGTTTCGAGCGCGATCCGCGGGTGACGGTACCGGGCGGTCTGACCCCGCGTCTCCTCGACGCCGAGCAGTCCAACTCATCGCTGGTGTACGGCGACGCGTTCATACTGAAGGTCTTCCGGCGCGTCCAGCCCGGCATCAACCCCGACCTTGAGGTGCCGCGCGCGCTGGCCCGGCAGGGCTGCACCCGGGTCCCCGCGCCCGCCGCGTGGTTCCGGACCTCGGAGCCGCGGGAAGCGACCCTCGGCGTCCTTCAGCCCTATCTCCGGGACGCCGCCGACGGATGGACCCTGGCACTCGAATCCCTCGGTTCCGAGAAGGACTTCACCGGCGAGGCGTACGAACTCGGCCGTGCCACCGCCGAGGTGCATCTCGCGCTGGCCACGGCGTTCCCCGTGGACGCGCCGAGTCCGTACCGGAACAAGCGGCTCGCGGACGCGATGCACGAGCGCCTCGACGCGGCGGTCCGTTCCGTTCCCGAACTCCGCCCCCACGCGGCCGGGTTGCGGTCGGCCTTCGACGCGCTCGCCGCGCTGGACGCGACGGTCCGCCCGGCCCAGCGCATCCACGGCGATCTCCATCTCGGCCAGGTCCTGCGGGCCGGGCAGCGATGGTCGGTGATCGACTTCGAGGGCGAACCCGCCCGCCCGATCAGCGAACGCCGGCGTGTCCAGTCCCCCGTACGCGATGTCGCGGGCATGCTGCGCTCCTTCGACTACGCGGCCCGCTCCCGTCAGCCCTGGCGTCCCGAGTGGGCGCAGCGCTGCCGCGAGGCCTTCTGCGCGGGCTACGCCGCCGCGGCGGCGTGGGACCCGCGCGAGGAACCCGAACTGCTGCGCGCGTACGAGACGGACCGTGCCGTGTACGAAGTGCTCTACGAGGCACGGCACCGTCCCGACTGGCTGCCCGTGCCCATGGCGGCCGTCGGCCGGCTCGCCGCCCGCCCCTGACCACCGACCCACTCCCCCTCACTCCCCCTGACCACCCTCAACACCCCCACTTCGAGAGGCCCAAGCCGTGACCCGCACCGCATCCACCCGCGTACGACGGGCCAAGCCCGCCGCCCCGTCGGCGCAGCACGCCGCGCTGGACCCCATGGATCGGGGGCGCCTGCTGGCCGGCGCGCATCACGATCCGCACGCGCTGCTGGGTGCGCATCCGGTGCCGGGCGGCGTGGTGTTCCGGGCGTTCCGGCCGTACGCCCAGGGCGTGGCGGTGCTGGTGGACGGACAGCGCACGGCGCTGGACGACCTGGGCGACGGACTGTTCGCGGCGGCCCTGCCGCTCGACGCGATTCCCGCGTACACACTGCTGGTCACGTACGACGGCACCGAATTCGAGGTGCAGGACCCGTACCGGTTCCTTCCCGCGCTCGGCGCGTTCGACCTGCATCTGATCGGCGAGGGCCGGCACGAGGAGCTGTGGCGGGCGCTCGGCGCGGAGCCGATGACCCACGAGGGTGTCGCCGGGACGCGCTTCACCGTGTGGGCCCCGAACGCTCAAGGGGTCCGGGTCTGCGGGGACTTCTGCCACTGGGACGGCGCGGGGGGATTCCCGATGCGTTCGCTCGGGTCGTCCGGAGTGTGGGAGGTGTTCCTGCCCGGCCTCGGTGAGGGAACGCCCTACAAGTTCGACATCACCCGCCCCGACGGTTCCCGCACCCTGCGCTCCGACCCGATGGCCCGCCGCACCGAGGTGCCTCCGGCGACGGCCTCGATCGTGACCCGGTCGTCCTACACGTGGGAGGACGACGGCTGGATGAAGGAACGGGCGAAGCGCCGCCCGCTGCACGAGGCGCCGTTCTCGGTGTACGAGGTGCATCTGCCGTCCTGGCGACCCGGACTGACCTACCGTCAGCTGGCCGACCAACTCCCCGCCTACGTCGCCGACCTCGGCTTCACCCACGTCGAACTGATGCCTGTCGCCGAGCACCCCTTCGGCGGCTCCTGGGGCTACCAGATCACCGGCTTCTACGCCCCGACCGCGCGCCTGGGAACCCCCGACGACTTCAAGTACCTCGTCGACGCCCTCCACCGGGCCGGCATCGGCGTCCTCATGGACTGGGTCCCCGCCCACTTCCCCCGCGACGACTGGGCCCTCGCCGAATTCGACGGACGCCCCCTGTACGAACACGCCGACCCGCTCCGGGCCGACCACCCCGACTGGGGCACCCTCGAATTCGACTACGGCCGCCGCGAGGTCCGCAACTTCCTCGTCGCCAACGCCACCTACTGGTGCGAGGAGTTCCACATCGACGGCCTGCGCGTCGACGCCGTCGCCTCCATGCTCTACCTCGACTACTCCCGCGAACCCGGCCAATGGGTCCCCAACGAACACGGCGGGCGGGACAACCCCGACGCCGTCGCGTTCCTCCAGGAGTTGAACGCCACCCTCTACCGCCGCAACCCCGGCATCGTCACCATGGCGGAGGAGTCGACCGCCTGGGACGGGGTCACCCGTCCGACCTCCGAGGGCGGGCTCGGCTTCGGGCTGAAGTGGAACATGGGCTGGATGCACGACTCGCTCGAGTACATCCAGCACGAGCCGATCCACCGCAAGTACCACCACAACGAGATGACGTTCTCGATGATGTACGCCTACAGCGAGAACTACGTCCTGCCGATCTCCCACGACGAGGTCGTCCACGGCAAGCAGTCACTCGTCTCCAAGATGCCCGGCGACTGGTGGCAGCAGCGCGCCAACCTGCGCGCCTATCTCGCCTTCATGTGGGCCCACCCGGGCAAGCAACTCCTCTTCATGGGGCAGGAGTTCGCCCAGGGCGGCGAGTGGAAGGAAGCCCACGGCCCGGACTGGTGGCTCCTCGACCCCGCCTACGGCGCCGAACCCGACCACCGCGGCGTCCAGGACCTCGTCCGCGACCTCAACACGCTGTACCGCGCCGAAGCCGCCCTGTGGGAACGCGACACCGATCCTTCCGGCTTCACGTGGGTCACCGGGGACTCCGCCGACGACAACGTCTTCGCGTTCCTGCGCCACGCCGCCGACGGCACCCCCCTGCTCGCCGTCTCCCACTTCTCCCCCGCGGTCCGGCACGGCTACCGGCTCGGCGTCCCCGAGGACATCCCCGCCTGGCGCGAAGTCCTCAACACCGACAACCTCCGCTACGGCGGCAGCGACATCACCAACCCCGACCCGGTCAAGGCCGAGGCGATCGGCCTGCACGGCAGGCCGACCAGCATCGAACTGACGCTGCCGCCGCTCGCGACGGTGTGGCTGCGGCCGGCCTGAGCCGTCCCACAGCCACCCGGGCCACCGTCCGTCAGCGGGAGGCCGGCTTGCCCGCCGTGAAGAGCCACGTGTGGAAGAGGCCCGAGAGGTCCTTGCCGGACTCCCGCTCGGAGAGCTTGACGAACTGGGCCGTCGTGCCGTGCCCGCCGCGGTGGCCGGCGGCCCAGGAGCGCAGGATGCGGAAGAACACGGGATCGCCGACGGCCGTGCGCAGTTTGTGCAGGGTCATGGCCCCGCGGGCGTAGACCGGTGTCTCGAAGATGTGCTCGCCGCTGCCGGGATCGGCGGGCGGGAACGCCCACAGGTCCTTGCCCGCGGGGGTGGCGTAGAGCGAGTCGAAGGTCCGCTGCGCACTCTTGCCGCCGTGCTGCTCTTCGTAGAGCCACTCGGCGTACGTGGCGAAGCCCTCGTTCAGCCAGATGTCCTTCCACCTGGTCAGGGTGACGGAGTCACCGAACCACTGGTGGGCGCTCTCGTGGACGAGGGTGTCCAGGTCCGGCGCGGAGTCGTACACGGGCCGCGTCTGGGTCTCCAGGGCGTAGCCGACCTGCGGCGCCCGGTCGACGACGGCTCCGGCCGCCCGGAACGGATAGGGGCCGAAGAGCTTGCTCTCCCAGGCCAGGACGGAGGGCAGCTTCTTCAGGACCGGAGCGGCGGCGGTCGCCTCGCGGGGGTCCACCGCGTTGTAGACCTTGATGCCGTCGCGGGTGGTGTACCGCTCGACCTTGAAGGTGCCGACGGTCGCCGTGGCGAGGTAGGCCGCCATCGGCTCGGACTGCCGCCAGCGGAAGGTGGTCCGGCCGTCGGCGGTCCGCTGCCCGAGCAGGACGCCGTTCGCGACGGCGGACTTCCCCTTGGGGACGGTCAGCGTGAAGTCGTACGACGCCTTGTCCGTGGGGTGGCTGTTGGCGGGGAACCACGTCATCGCGCCCTGGGGTTCACCGGCCACGAACGCGCCGTCGTCCGTGGGGATCCACCCGTCGAGGGAACCGTCGGGGTCGGTGACCGGCTTGGGCGTACCGGAATAGGTGACGGTGACGCGGAACTCCTTGCCTTTGCGCAGAGCGTGCCGCGGGGTGACCACGAGTTCCTGGCCGTCGCGCGCGAAGGCCGCCTTGCCGTGGTCGACGGTGATGCCGGTAACCTTCAGCCCGCTCAGGTCGAGGTCGAAGCGGGTCAGCCGCTGGGTGGCCCGGGCGGTGATGACCGCCTCGCCGTCGAGGTGTCCGCTCTTCGGGTCGTAGCCGAGGGTCAGGTCGTAGTGGTGGACGTCGTAGCCGCCGTTGCCCGAGAGGGGGAAGTACGGGTCTCCCGCGCCGGAGGTGCCCACGGTCCCGGCCGCCGTGGCCGGTCCTGCCGCGGTCAGCAGCGCGGCGAGGGCGACGGGGACGGCCGCGACAACGGCTTCGCGGCGAAGGACAGTTGTGCGTCGTGCGGCCTCTTGCGGGCGGGGTGTCACGTTCGCTCCTCCGGTTCGACGGTGATCACTCGGGCACAGCCTATGAGTCGCTCCTCCGCGGATCCCCACGATCAGGTCAAACTTGCGCCCCGTCGTGGCTGGCCTCGTGGTGCTCGGCGGCGGAACGCCGCTGGGCCGGCGCGCCGACGCGTCCGGGCAGGCCGCGCGCGGCGGCCTGCCCGGTGGTGCTCGTTCCGGGACCGTCCCCGGTCGCCGCTCCCCGGAGCGGCGGCCTGTCGGGCTCAGGCCCAGGGCGGTGGGCCGTCGGGGACGAGTTGGTGGACGTCGAAGAGGACGGCGGATTCGACGCCGAGCGCGGATCCGCCCATGCCGGCCGCCCAGGTGAGGAACGGCCGCGGTTCGAAGGCGCCCGCGCCCAGGCCCTTGGTGTACTCGGCGTGCGCCTCCAGCGAGGCGATGCCGCGTTCGAGGGGTTCGCCGGTGACGTCGACGCCGTGGGTGGGCTGTTCCGCTCCGGCGAAGCACACCATCCGGATGCCGCTCCACGGCTCCAGCCCCTCGTCGGCGAGTTCGGGGAAGATCCAGCGGTTCCCCGCGTCACGGGCCGCGTCGAGGGCGGCCAGGCCCACCGCCCGGTGGTCCGCCTGGTTGGTGATGCCGCCGATCATCCGCACCGTGAACGCGCCGGACACCACGATCTCCGGCCGGTGGCGGCGCATCGCGCGCACGATCTCCCGGCGGAGCCCGAGCCCGTACTCGACGGCGCCGTCGCGGTGATCGAGGAACTCGACGGTCTCGACACCGACCCGCAGGGCGCCGGCCCGCTCCTCGGCCTCGCGCAGCGGTGCGGCCCGGTCCGGGGGCAGGCCGTCGATGCCGGCTTCTCCCCGGGTCGCCAGCAGATAGCCGACCTGCTTGCCCTGCGCCGTCCACCGTGCGACGGCGCACGCTGTGCCGTACTCGATGTCGTCCGGGTGCGCGGCCACGGCGAGACATCGCTGCCAGTCCTCCGGCAGCGAGGGCAGGCCCGAACCGCCCGCGAAGCCTGGTCTGTCCTGTGTGGGATCCATGTCCCGCATGATGGCGCGTAGCCTGCCGCGGGGCACAGAGGCGCGCTCTCCCCGTTCGTACGCCGGGTTCTCGCGCCCCCGTGAGCCCGGCGGGCCGGGAGGCGCGCCCGCGAGGTCCGTCCTCCTGGTCGAACACCGCGCAGGCGTGGTGAAGTCTGACCACACGTCCGATGATCCGACGCCGGGCTGCCGCCGCCTGCCTCGTCGGCGGCACCCCCGGCCGACGGTGCGTCAGGCCCCGCACACCGCAGAGGAGATGCCCGTGACCACAACCTCGCCCGCCTGGACCGACGCACCCGTGAGGGTGGGGCTCGTCGGCGCGGGGCCCTGGGCGCGGGCCGTGCACGCCCCGGTGCTCGCCGCCGGCCCCGAGACCCGGCTGACGTCGGTGTGGGCACGCCGGCCGGAGGCCGCCCGTGAGACGGCGGCTCCGCACGGCGCCGCCGTCGCCGCGACGTTCGAGGAACTGCTCGACGACTGCGAGGCGGTCGCGTTCTCGGTTCCGCCCTCGGTGCAGGCCGAACTCGCCCCGCGGGCGGCCGAGGCGGGCAAGGCCCTGCTCCTGGAGAAGCCGCTCGCGCTCGATCTGTCCTCGGCGCGGCGGCTCGTGGACGCCATCGACGCCTCGGGAGTCGTCTCCCAGCTCGTGCTGACGAACCGCTATCACCCGGCCACCCGGAAGTTCCTCGCCGAGGCGCGGGCGCTGGACGTCTCGGGCGCGCGGTCCTGCTGTCTCAGCGGCGCCTTCCTGGGGGGCGACTTCGCGACCCCCTGGCGTCTTGAGCACGGGGCGCTGCTGGATCTCGGGCCCCACGTTCTCGATCTGCTGGACGCGGCGCTCGGGCCGATCGTCCGGGTGCGCGGAGCCGGCGACCCGCGGCGCTGGGTCGAACTCACCTGCGAGCACGACAGCGGCGCCGTGAGCCAGGCCTCCCTGTCCGGGTCGGTCGACGTCGAGCGCGGCATCACCCGCATCGAGCTGTTCGGCCGGCACCCCGAGCTGGTCTTCGACGGCGGAGCCCTCGACCACGAGGAGTCCTGGCCCGTGCTGCGCCGCGAGTTCGCCACGGCCGTCCGGTCGGGGCGCTCCGGCGAACTCGACGCCCACCGCGGACTGCGCCTTCAGACACTGATCGCCCAGGCGATGGAGGGCTAAGGGGCCGGGAGAGAGCTAGGGGGCCGGGAGAGGGCTGGAAGCGCCTCCCGGCGCGGCCGTTCAGGCGAAACGGGCGGCGGCGGAGCGTGTGTGATCGGCGGTGTGTCGACAGAACAGCTGTGGACCTGCCGCTGATCGCCCCCATGCTCGCGACCCCCGGAACCCTCCCACCCGCCGGACAGGACATGCGCTGGGCGTACGAGACGAAGCAGGACGGCCAGCGTGCCGTGGTCTATCTGCCCGGGGACGGCAGCGTTCTGCTGCGTGCCCGTTCCGGAGAGGACATCACCGCCGCCTATCCGGAACTCCGCGACCTGGGCGGCGTTCTCGGCACGACCGCCGCGGTCCTGGACGGCGAGGTGCTGGTCCTGGACGAACAGGGCCGGGGCGATTTCCAGCTGTTGCAGTCCCGGATGGGACTCGCCCGGTCGCCGGGCAAGGCCGCGCGGCGCGCGGATCGGGCGCCCGCTCATCTCGTCCTGTTCGACGTGATGCGCCTGCGGGACGATCTCACAGGCCAGAGGTACGTACGACGGCGGCAGGTGTTGGCGAGCCTGGCCCTCGACGGCCCGTTCTGGTCGACGCCCGCGGCCCTCGTGGGGCACGGCGAGCAGGCGCTGCGGGCGACGCGGGAGAACGGCCTGGAAGGGCTCGTCTGCAAGCGGCTGGACTCGGTCTACGAGCCCGGCGTGCGCTCACGGTCCTGGGTGAAGATCCGCAACATGAGGACCGCCGACGTCCTCGTCGGCGGCTGGGTCCCCGGGAGGGGGCGCCTGTCGGGACTGCCCGGCGCCGTGCTCGTCGGTCAGCGCGACGCGGGGAGGCTGCGTTATGTCGGGAGCGTGGGCACCGGCTGGAACGAGGCCGAGCGCGTCGAACTGGCCCGGCTCCTACGGGCCGCCGAGACCGGTCGCTGCCCCTTCGACAGCCTCCCGCGGGCGGCCGAGGCGCGCTGGGTGCTGCCCCGGCTGGTGGGCGAGGTCCGCTACAGCACCCGTACCCGGGCCGGACTGCTGCGTCAGCCGTCCTGGCTGCGGCTGCGTCCCGACCTCGCGCCCGAGGACTCGGCGGCCGATCTCCCGTGACCCGTAGGACGGATGAAGGGTCCGGCCTCCGGGGGACGTACGGGAGCCGGGCCACCCCAGCCGCACGCGAGTCGCGACGCGAGGACGGAGCCAGAGCCGTACGCGAAGTCCGGCCTCCCGGTCGCGACGCGGAAGTCCGGCCTCCCGGTCGCGACGCGAAGGAGCC
>NZ_JBHWVI010000291.1:0-9075 GCF_042737005.1 Streptomyces sp. NPDC060027 | reverse complement strand
GCCGTGCGGTTCAGGCCGCCGCGTCCCGGCGGGCACCGCACGGCGCCGGCCGCCGTCGGTCACTCGGTGCGCAACGCCGTCGCCGTACGGACCTTGGCCGCCCAGCCCGCCGGGGCCGTCGCGCCCAGCAGGGCGACGAACACACCGGCCAGGCCCAGCAGCACCAACTGCGAGGTGTCGTACACGTCGAGGACGGAAGGCGGCAGGCCGGTGCCCGCGGCCTCTCCCATGACCGGCAGCACGTAGCCGTGCAGCGCGAACCCGACCGGGACGCCGATCAGCCCGCCGACCACGCCGATCCCGGCCACCGACGCGAGCACGAGCCCCACCGTCTGCCGAGGGGACATGCCGAGCGCCTTGCACACCCCCAGGTCGTGGACGCGCTCGCGAGTGTCCAGGAGCACGGAGTTGAGCACTCCGAGACCCGCCACGGACACCAGCATCAGGGTGAGCAGCGCGGCCATGGCCTCAAGTACGAGGATCATGTTCTCTCCCTCCGGGGCGAAGTCGGCGATGGCGTCGCCGCCCAACGGCTCGATCACACCGCCGAGTTCGTCAGCGTATTCAGCGGGCGAGACTCCCGGATCCACCTCGATGTGGAAGGCCCCGGGCTCCGCCGAGGGGAAGCTGTCGAGATCCGCGTGGACCTGCATTCCGTCGTCCGACGTGTCGAAGGCCTCGCCGACGATCCGCAGGCTCACCGTCTCCTTCTCGAACGTCACCCGCACGGTCTCGCCGATTTTGGTGCCCGTCCTCTCCAGGAAGCGGGTGGGCACCACGACCTGGCCCCGCCCGTTGATCCAGTGCCCGTGGATCATCTCGTAGCGGCCGGGGCGGGAGTCACCCTGGTAGAGGACGGCCCGGACGGTGCCGGAGATCCCGGACACCGTGGCGTCCCCCGCCGCCGTGCCGTAGTACGAGGCGGTGCCGGGCTGCGCCGCGACCGCCGCACGCACCGCGTCCGGATCGGCCGACGGCTGTCCCTGGTTCGGCCCCGAAGCGGCGGGCGCCGGCTGCTTCGGCTTCCTCTCCACCCGCTGTCCGGCGCCCGAGTTGGGGCCGCCGCTGATGGCGGTGACATCAGCGCGGCCTTCGGGATCCTGCGCGCTGCCCACCGCGTTGAGGGACTGCGTCAGCCCGACTGCGAACGTCGCGGCCACTGTTCCGAAGGTCACCGCGAGCACCATCGCGACGGCACGCACGGGGTGCGCGAAGGGGCTCGCGAGGCCGTACGTCACCGGCCTCGGCAGCGGAAGCCGCCCGGCCGCGCGGTGCGCCCACTGACCCCGGGCGGTGCGCGGCGCCCTGCCGACGGCGATCGCCTCGACCGTACGCAGTCTCCCGGCCCGCAACGCGGGCAGCAGCGCCGCGATCCCGACCACGAGCAGCGCGCAGGCCGGCACCACGACGTCCACCCACCAGGCCACGGAGAGCGACACCGTGCCGTACACGGACTCGGTGTCCTCGAGCAGCGGCACGGCCAGCAGGTTGCCCAGGACGACGCCCAGCGCGATGCCCGCACCGGCCGGGATCAACGCCTGTGCCACATAAGCCCGTACGACCTCGCCCGGGGTGAACCCGATGGCCTTGAGGATGCCGATGCGGCGCAGGCTTGTGCCGACGGCGCCGCTGATCACGCTGCCGACGATGATCACCGACATCACGATGCCGAGCACGCCGAAGGCGAACAGGAACGGGATCGTCGCCGCCGCGCCCTGATCGGCGGCACGCTTGGTGTCCAGCCACGACTGGGTACCGACCAGCGCACCGGAGGGCAGGGCGGCGGTGAGCTTCTTCCGGTCGTCCGCGACCTGGGACTTCGTCCCCGCGGAGTCGAAGCGGTAGAGCATCTGGCTCGTGAGGCCGCTGTCTCCGGTCGCGAGCGACCTGACCTGAGCGGGGGTCGCCCAGACGTCGGCGCTTCCGCCGGCGGACAGCGCGAAGCCGACGACGGTCAGCGTCCACGCGTCCGCGGTGTCGGAACTCATCAGTGTCGAACCGACCTTGAGGAACGGTCCGGAGAACGAGGCGGACAGCACGATCTCGCCCGACTTCCGTGCCCACCGGCCCGACTTCAGGTCCACTTCGTCCACGCCGCTCCCCCGACCGGACCGTCCGACCAGGGTCAGCGCGGGCAGGTGTCCACCGTCCCGGCCCACCGGGCTGATCGTCGTGGACGGGAACGGTCCCGCGCTCGCCGTGACCCCGTCCAGGTGACGGGTGCTCTCCAGTTGAGCCGCGCTCACCCGGTCCGGGTCGAACTGAGCGGTGATGTGCGCGCCGTGCTGCGACGCGAAGGCACGGTCGAAGGGAGCGTTCGTGGCGACCATGAGGGACCCGGCGACCACGGCGGAGGCCACCGCCATCATCGTGGCCACGGCGATCACCAGCGTCTGGACACGTCGTCTGCCGACCCCGGAGCGCACGACCCGCCCGAGGGCACCATTGCCGAACCGGCTCATCGGACGGTCTCCGCGTGCGTGTCGACGGCGACGCGGCCGTCCACCAGATGGATCGTCCGCTGCGCACACGCCCGGGCCAGCTCCAGGTCGTGGGTGACGAGAACGACGGTCTGGCCGCCGCGGTGCAGGTCCACGAGCAGCTCCCGTACCTCCTGCCCCGACGCGGTGTCGAGCGCGCCCGTCGGCTCGTCGGCGAGCAGCAGCGCAGGCCTGTTCACCAAGGCCCTTGCCACCGCGACCCGTTGGCGTTCGCCGCCGGACAACCGCCCGGGGTAGGCGCGGGCGTGCTTCTGGATTCCCAGCACCTCCATCAGCTCCCCGGCACGGGATGCCGCCGCCCGCCGGGCGGTCCCGGTCAGCTGGGCGGGAAGCTGGATGTTGTCGGCGACGGTGAGGTCGTCGAGCAGGTTGAAGAACTGGAAGACCATGCCGATCCGTTCGCGGCGGAACCGGGCCAGCGCGTGCTCGCTCAGCCGGTCGATGCACTGACCGGCCACGGTCACGGTTCCCTCGCTCGGCCGGTCCAGACCGGCGACGAGGTTGAGCAGGGTGGACTTGCCGCTGCCGGACGGACCCGTCACGGCAAGGGCCTCGCCCTGGGCCACGCGGAGGTCGACCGGTCCGAGCGCCGCCGCGTCGGCGCCGCCGTATCGCTTGGCCACGCCCTCCAGTTCGATCACCTGAGTCATGGGTGTGTCCGTCCTTCGTTGGTCGAGGGCCCGCTTCCTGTGCGGGCCCGGTGAACGTACGGGCGGACGCCGACGCGGCGCGTCGGCCGCGGCACCGACATCAGGCCCTTCCTGCGGAGGACTCGGCGGCGGGGTCATCCCCGAGGAGTACTCCTGGCGGACAGGGGTCCCGGCCGCGCAGGTGGACGCCGGCCAGTGCCGCGGGGCCACACAATGTGCGGATGGAGACGGAGGACCTGTACGGGCGGCCGCGCGACGCGCCGTGGGCGGGCAGACGGCGAGAGCGGGCCGGTGACGTGCTGCGGCCGGGGACTTGGTGGGCTCACGTCCGCGACGCGCTCCGGCCGGAGGGGGAGCCCGCCCCGCTGTCCCGGCGGGCGGTGCGCGTGGACGTGGTGCTGGGGATCTTGCTGACCGTCGTCGCGCTGGTCGTGGCGGCGCGCTACCCCGGCGACGGGCCGGTACGGATCAGCTCCAGGGCCGTGTCCGAGGGGCGGGGCGCGTTCCCGTACCCGGAGCGGCCTCAGCCCCCTGTCCCGGAGGGCACCTACGACCCGCGGTCCTCGGCGCCCTGGGTCCTGGTCGTGCTGTCGGCGCTGCCCCTCGTGGCCAGGCGCAGGTATCCGCTGGTCGTGTTCGGTGTGGTCCTCGCCGCCGTGCTGGCGATAGGTGACAGCGTCTCCTGGATCAACGTACTGACCTGCAGTATCGGCGCGTACGGAGCCGTCGCGCTCAGCCGCTACCGGATGCGGGCGATGGCCGCGCTGGTCGTCGCCGCCGTGCTGGCGGGCGTCGCGTTCCGGGAGTCGGACCCCGTGCTCCCCGGCTGGTCGAGCCCCGCTGTCGTGCTCCTGATCGTCGGGGTGCTGGCCAGCCTCGTCCGCTTCGGGCGCCTGCGGCTGGAGGCGAGCCGGAAACGCTTCACGGACCTCCAGCAGGCCCAGGAGAAGGCCATGCGCCGGGCCGTCGAGGAGGAGCGCGCCCGGATAGCCGCCGAACTGCACGACGTCGTCACCCACAATGTGAGCGTGATGGTCATTCAGGCGGGCGCCGCGCGCAAGGTGATGGACGCGGCCCCGGAGCGGTCCAAGGAAGCACTGCTGGCGGTGGAGGCCGGCGGCCGCGCCGCCATGGCCGAACTCCGGCACGTCATGGGCCTGCTCGCGGGCCCGGGCACGGGCGGCGACAGCCCCGCCGACGGTCTGGAACCGCAGCCCGGCCTCGGACAGCTCGACGCCCTCGCCGAACGCGTGCGGGCCGCCGGGACACCGGTGACCGTGACCGTGTCACTGCCTCCCCGGCCGCTGCCCCCCGGGGTGGAACTCACCGCGTACCGCGTCGTCCAGGAGGCGCTCACCAACACGATCAAGCACGCGGCGGGCGCCGGTGCGGCGGTGGCGATCGGCTTCGCCGGCTCCTGGCTGGAGATCGAGGTCACCGACACGGGAGCTGTCCGGGACTCGCCGCCGGTGGACGGCAACGGCCGCGGACTGATCGGGCTGCGCGAGCGGCTCGCGGTCTACGGCGGCGAGCTCACCGCCGGGCCTACGCTCACCGGCGGATACCGGGTCACGGCCCGGGTCCCGTGGGAGGCGGTGTGAACGGGCCGGCCCTGCGCGCCGTCATCGCGGACGACCAGGCCCTGGTGCGTACGGGGTTCGGAATGATCCTCGCCGCCGACGGCATCGAGGTGACGGCC
Source organism: Streptomyces sp. NPDC060027 (assembly GCF_042737005.1). Classification (NCBI taxonomy): domain Bacteria; kingdom Bacillati; phylum Actinomycetota; class Actinomycetes; order Kitasatosporales; family Streptomycetaceae; genus Streptomyces; species Streptomyces sp. NPDC060027. The sequence continues at coordinate 4,225 of NZ_JBHWVI010000291.1, read as the reverse complement.
GAGGCCGCAGACGGGGCCGAGGCGGTCGACGCCGTCAGGCGCACCCGGCCCGACGTCGTCCTCATGGACATCCGGATGCCGCGGATGGACGGCATCGAGGCCACCCGGCGCATTCTCGGCGGCGGACCCGACGGCTCCGACGGCACCCGTGTCATCATCCTCACGACGTACGACCTCGACCACTACGTGTACGCGGCGCTCACCGCCGGAGCGAGCGGCTTTCTGCTCAAGGACGTCACCCCCGAGCACCTCGTGGCCGCCGTGCGCCTGGTGCGCTCCGGCGACGCCCTGCTCGCGCCCACGATCACCCGCAGGCTGATCGAGCGCTTCGCACACCGCCAGGAGTCCCCGCGGACCGGCCTCCACCGTGACCTGTCGGAACTGACCCCGCGCGAACTGGAAGTGCTGCGCCTGCTGGCGACCGGCCTCAGCAACGCCGAACTCGCGGACCGTCTCTTCCTCAGCCCGACCACGGTCAAGACCCATGTCGGCCGCATCCTGTCGAAGCTCGATCTGAGGGACCGTGTGCAGGCCGTCGTACTCGCCTACGAGAGCGGTCTGATCTCCCCGCAGAGCCCGCCCGGCACCGGTCGAGCAGCGCGGCCGGTCAGGTAGCGCGAGCAGTCCGCTCGGCCGGCCGGAGCGGTGTCCAGTGCGTCATCAATGCCCGGCAATCCCGACCCGGCGTCTCGTTCGCCGGTTGCTCTGTTCACCGACTTCTTGCTTCTGGCGTTACGCTGCGGGCCGTTGATCGTAAAGGGAAGACATGTTCAAGCAACTTGTGACGGCCGCCGTGACGGCAGTTCTGATAGCCGGGCTCGGCGCGTGCGGCCGCGAGACCGACGCACGCGACGAGGGCACCGACTACTCGGTCGACGTCGACCAGGACAGCGGAAGCGTTGCCGAGGAGCCCCAGCCGGACGCGGACACCACGACGGACGCGAGCGTCTTCGGCCTCCGGGACGAGGTCCGCCACCTCGCCGCCAAGACCACCCGGGCCACACGGCCACACCTGACCAAGAAGTGCAGCACGACCACGCGACGGGTCAAACACACGACAAGCACCGGATCGGGCACCAAGCGGCGTACCCGCACCTGGTACTCCACCGAGCAGTCCAAGACATGCAAGCAGGTCCGCAGCGGAACCGAGACCTACAGGCGCGTCGTCCGGCCGGAACAGTGGTGCGTCAGCGTGGACAACCTCGGCGGCGACACGAAGCAAGACGACGTCTGGTACCAGGTCAGCAAAACGACCTACGACGCGGCCATCGGCACGGACAGGCACGCCCGCATGGACTTCACCCCCAAGGACAGCGGCTGCTGACCTGAACACACCCGCCGGCGTCGATGCCCTGCCCTGTGGCCGGGGCGTCGGCGGAGCTCTTGACGCCCCGGGCGTCCAACACCCACGCGCTCGACAACGGAGACCCATGCACGCCAGACATACCGCCCTCGCCGCTGCCGTGGCCCTCACGGCAGCAGTCTGCACACCGCTCCTGACGGCCCCCGCGGCGTCGGCGGCCCCCGCCAAGCTGTCCGACGACTTCAACGGCGACGGCCACCGCGACTTCGTCATGCTGGGCGGCTCCCACGGCAAGGACGGCCGGGTCACCGTCGTCTACGGCACGTCGTCCGGCCCCGGCACCCGCGTCCAGACCATCCACCAGGACTCGGCGGGCATCCCGGGCGCGGTGGAGGCGGAGGACGGGTGGGGAACCGCCGCCACCACGGCCGACCTCGACCGCGACGGCTACGCCGACCTGGTTGTCTCCTCGCCCGGTGAGGACGTCGGCGACGTGCAGATGCGCGGCGGGCTGACCGTCGTCTGGGGCAACGCGCAGGGCCTCGGTTCGGGCACGGTCCTCAACTCGCCGGTCCAGCAGGAGTACGAGGGCTCGGGCGACGCGTTCGGCGAGGACGTGGCGTCCGGTGACTTCGACGGCGACGGGGACCAGGACCTGGCCGTCACCAGCAACAGCCGGGTGGGCGTGGTCCTCTTGAAGGGCCCCTTCACGCGCACCGGCGGCAAGAGCGGCTGGGACTCCCTGGGCGGCTCCTACGGCTACCTGTGGGCCCCCAACCTGGTCGCCGGCCGGGTCACCGCCGACGCCGCCACCGACCTGTACATCCTCGGCTCCGACCTCCAGGGCAACGCCGGCGACCTGGACCTGCGGGCCTACTTCCACCGCGGTGGGGGCACCTTCACCCAGCGCGCGGGCGAGCTGCGGGTGCCCGACGACGGGGGCCACCAGGGCGGCGACATCCTCGCCGTCGGCGACTTCGACAAGGACGGCCACGGCGACCTCGCCATCGGCCGCGGCTACGAGCCGGGCGACGGCGAACGCGGTTACGTCACCCTCCAGTACGGCGGCTCGAACGGTCCCGACACCGCCCGCAAGCCGGTCAAGTTCACCCAGAACAGCACCGGCGTGCCGGGCTCCTCCGAGGACGAGGACTACTTCGGCTCCGCCATCGCCGCCGGTGACGTCAACGGCGACGGTTACGCGGACCTCGCCGTCGGCGCCCGCGGCGAGGACCTCGGCGCCAAAAGCGACGCCGGCGCGGTCACCGTGCTGTTCGGCCGCGCGGGCGGCCTGTCCGGCACCGGCGCCAAGTCCTACACCCAGGACAACTCCGGCATCACCGGCACCGCCGAGACCCAGGATCAGTTCGGCGCCCACCTCAAGCTCACCGACTACACCCGCGACGGCCGCGCCGATCTCATGATCGGCACCAACGAACAGCTGGGCTACGAGGACCGCTGGGGCCTCGTCCACCTGCTGAAGGGCTCCGGCTCGGGCATCACGACGACGGGCTCGAAGTCGTACTCCGTGACGTCGCTGAAGCTGTCGTACATGCGACTGGGCGGGCCGTTCGCGCGCTGAGCCCACTGACCGCCGGGGAGCGATCCACGGCCGGCCCCCTGCCTGCCGGCACCGAGCCGGCGGGCGGGGACTGAGCCGCTGCCCCTCCCCTTCCTCCGCCAGAAACGTGAAGAGCCCCGGCGACGGTGACTTCGCCTGTCAACGAGATGTGACCACGCGAAGCTCCAGCTCGTGTCTCGCCTCACTCCGCAGGGTCTCCTCCAGGTGGTACAACTCGGCGACAAGCCGGTCTTCGTGGCCGAGCACGCGGCCGGTGAGGCCGATCAACGAGTCGTCCTCATCAGGGGAAGACCACTCGAACAGAAGGTTGCACAGGGCGTCACTGCTCTCGACCGGATCCGGCGCCAGACGCAGGCCGACCCATCTGCGGTCCGCCCAATGACTCAGCAGAGCGGTGAACGTCTCGACACAGTGGCGCTTGTCGTCGGCGCCCGTATCGGAGTTCAAGCGGGCGACCAACTCGGCGTACAGCTCCGGCATTCCGAGTCCCAGCACGCGTGCGCCCGCATACGCCCAGTGGTCCGATCCCGTCCCGCCGCCGTATGCCTCCCAGCGCGGATTCCACAACAGTCGCGTGAATGCGGCGCGCGCAGTATCGCCATGCACGGCGATGCCCAGGATCAGTCCGCCGTTGCAGTCCGTGGATGCACTGCCCTCGCCCCACGCGACGAGCCTTCCCAACCAAGCCGGGTCACCCGTCTTCGTGGCAAGGATCGGCAAGAACTCGGGGAACAGGCTGGAGCCGACGTGCCGCTCGAGAGCCTCCGCGATCTCGGTCCGCACACCTTGGCACGACAGGTGCAGCAGGCCCAGGCATGCGTCCATCGCCTCGTGGTGATCGTGGTCAGGACCATTGACGTGGTCCCAAAGCATCCGCTCGGCCGACTCGCATCCCAGGTAGCCGACAGCGCGCAGCACACCGGTCGGCATACCGTCGCGCAACCTGCCCGCCTCAACGCTCGCTTCCAGCAGGCGTTCGGCCACACGGATGTCTCCATGCCGGGCGAATATCGGAACCAGCCTCTCGCGCGCTCCGGGATCGTCGAGGAACACCGGGAGAAGCGCCTCGGCGTCGGATCGGGACCCGTGCCGCAGCACCACGTCCACAACCATCGACTCCCACCGCCACGTCACCGACTTCGGATCACTGACGTACCTGTCGAGCAACTTCCGCGTCGCCCACGAAATCGCCACCCTGGCTACCCCCTCTGCCTAGAGAACGCCGTTCATCATGGCCGAGGACCCCGCTCAAGACCACGGAGATCCGATGCGCCTCCCCAGCCCCCGCTGCCGGAGCTCGGTCCGATGGTCGCCGACGAAACGCAGAGAGGAAGCCGGAA
>NZ_JBHWVI010000290.1:0-9273 GCF_042737005.1 Streptomyces sp. NPDC060027 | reverse complement strand
TTTACCCCCCCCCCCATTGGCGGGGCCCGGTTCTTTTGTTTATCCCCCCCCCCCCGGGGGGGGCGGGGGGGGGGGGGGGGGGGGGGGGGGGGGGGGCCGGGGGGCACGGGCCCCCGCCCGCGCCAGTTGCACAGAGCCGTGGGTACGGGGGGAACCCCGGCTCCGTGCGACGGCCGATGACCAGTCGGCTCACCCCTTACTGCGTCACCGGCGCCGAAAACGTCACACCCGGGCCGAAGAAAGTTGAAGGAAGTACGAAACCGCAGGTCAGCGGGGTTCCGCGGGGCTCGCCGGACGAGGGGTCACGGGGCTGAGCCGCCCGTGGGGCGCGACCGGCCGGGGCACGCGAGCGGGCCGTGCGCGAGGGCGACCGTCACGAGAGTGCGCTGGTCGGAGAGCTGACGGCACGACAGCACGTGAGTCGAGGGGCCGACGGCACACCGGCCGAGGAACGACCCCACGACGGCGGGGAGACGGGCGGCACACCGGCGCGTGCCGGGAGCTGACGGTACGACAGGCGGCGAACGCGGGTACGGCGGTGCGGCGGCCGCGGAGCCGTCGCACGACGGCAGGCGGCGCGAGGGCCGGGAGGGCGGCGGCGCGATCAGCGCCTGGATGAACGGCGGTTCACGAGAGGACGCTGTCCAGCGGACTCGGCGCCGGGCTCGAAGGACTCGGCGTCGAGGCCGACGCGGACCTCGTCGGCCTGACCGGCAGGAGCCGTGTCAGCCTCGGGTCCAGGGAGGACGGGATGCCGCCGTTGCCCCGGGGGTCGTTGCCGCGCGGCCCTATGTGGTGGCCGTCGCCGTCCCCGTCCCCGTCACCGCCGCCCCGATCCCCTTGGTCGCCCTGGCCGGGGCCCTCTCCCCCCGACCCCTTCTCGCCACCGCCACCGTCGCCGTCCCCGCCGTCCCGGCCGCCCAGTTGCCGGCCGAGGACGCCCGAGCAGTACAGCTTCACCCGGGCGCCGCCACCCGCCACATGCTCCAGGGCGCGCCGGCGGTCCGCGTCGAGGTTCTTGCCGTCAAGGACGTCGCGACAGTACGCGCGTGTACGGGCCCACCACTCGCGGGTGCGGTCGGAACGCCCGGTGGAGTCCGGACCGGGCCGGCCGGTCGTCTCGTCGGCGCCGGGTACGGCGGTCGAGGAGGAGTCGCCGGACGGGTCGCCGGAGGGACCGTCGGGCGTCGGGACCACGGTTCCCATGCCGCCGGTGCCCTCGGGCGAGGGCGAGGCCGAGGGCGAGGCCGGCGGCCGGTCGGGGGTCCGTACCGCCGAGACCGATGCGGCCGGGCCCGGGTGTTCACGGGTGAACGGCGTCGGCAGCGCTCCGGTTCCGGCCGCGACGGCCACCCCGCCGACCATCCCGACGGCGAGGACCGCGGCGAGCCCGAATCGGGTGGGGCGCCCCCAGCGCGTCCGGCGTCCGTGCGCGGCGGGGCGCCCGAGACGGACGAGACCGGCGTCAGCGGCATGCGCACCGGGGCGCGCGCGACGGTGGCCGACCTGCGCCGCGGCTCCGTCCCCGCCCGCGCGCGCCTTGCGGAAAGCGGCCAACGCGGCTGCCTCGCCCGGGAGTTCGTCGCTGCTCAGCGTGGGTTCGGCGACCAGTGCGCCGAGCGCCTCGGCGAGTCGGTCCACCTGGTCGCGGGTACCGGCGTCGACGGCTTCCAGCGGCTCTCCCCGCAGCAGACGCTCCGAGGCATCGCGGTCCAGCCACCTGTACTGCTCGTCGGCCATCACATGTCCTTCTGCGTCCGCGAACGCGTATGCGTCACACCGGCGGACGTCACCGCGCGGGTGCGCGAACCTCGTTGCGGGGGTACGGCGTCGAGTGCGCCGGCGGATTCCGGATCGGCGCCGAGCAGCTCCGCGAGCCGCTTCAGGCCGCGGTGCGCCGCCGTGCGGACGGCTCCGGGGCGCTTGCCGAGGGTCTCGGCGGCCGTCTTGGCGTCGAGGCCGACCACGACGCGCAGCACGACGGCCTCGGCCTGGTCCTGCGGGAGCTGGGCGATGAGGGAGAGGGTGCTGTCGGTCGCCAGCGCCTCGATCGCCTCGGTCGCGGTGTCGGACTCGGCGGCCTGGCCGGTCAGCTCGGTCTCGTCGCCGCCTATCGCGGGGCGGCGTCCGCGCATGCGTATGTGGTCCAGGGCGCGGTTGCGGGCGATCCTCGCCGCCCAGCCGCGGAACCGGTCCGCGTCCCCGCTGAACCGCTCCAGGTCACGGGCGATCTGGAGCCAGGACTCGGACGTGACGTCCTCCGCGTCCGGCTCCCCCACCAGCGTCCTCACGTACCCGAGCAGGCGTGGGTGCACCGCTCGGTACACAGTCCGGAACGCGGTCTCGTCCCCGGCCTGTGCAGCAAGTACCGCGGCGGTCAGCTCCGCGTCGTCCCCCAGCACCCCCGCGCCCCTCTTTGCGCCTCAACCGGCGCCGCTCTCGCGGACCGGGTTCTCGCCGTTGTCGTTCTCGGACGGTCGTGGTCTCAGGTCCACGTGGCACTGGTCTCAGGTCCCACGTGGTCGCGGTCCCCGGCTCCACACAGTCGTGGTCCCGGATCCCTCGTGGTTGCCGTCGTCCGTTCTCCGCACCCGGCGCGAAAGGAACGTTACGGCCTGAAACAGCTCCCCGTCCATGTTCGTACAACATGCAACTACATGGTGACGGAGAGAGGTGTGACACAAAACGCAGTCGCGGCGCTGTAGAGAATACGGGTCGCCGCGCGGCCCGTGCCGCGCGACGGTCGGGGCCTCTCCTGTGGGGGGTGGCGGCCCCGGCCGTTGCCATCGGCGGGGCGTACGCCGTCGTCGTCCGCAGGATGTGCGCGGTCGTCATCGGCGCGGATGTGCGCCGTCGTCATCGGGGCGGATGTGCGCCGTCGTCATCGGGGCGGATGTGCGCCGCCGGACCGGCGAGGACCCGGGCCGCGCGCCCACCGCATCCCGTGACTCCCGCCCGAGAACGGGCTCGGCCCACTTCCCCGGTCACGATCTCCGTGCCGCCCGGACCGGTGGACACCGCGCCCGCCGACCCCGGCCCGCCTACCGCCCGCCCTTGGCCTTCGTCGGCTTCGGCGTGGCCACCGAGGCTCCCGGAGCCGGCGTCCCGCCCGTGTTCCCGCTCTTCGCGCCGTTCCCGGTCCGCCGCGCGTCCTTGGTCCCGGTGTCCTCGGCCAACCGCTCGGCGCAGTACGCCTCGACCTTGTCCTCGCCGCCCGCGGCCGTGACGAGCCGCTGCCAGGCCGTCGCGTTCAGGGCGTTGCCCCGGCCCCGGACCGACGCGTACGCACGGCAGTGGGCCTCGGTGTCCTGGGCCCGCGGCGGACGTCCCGCGAGGCCCGGCGCCACGGAGCCGCCCGGGGTGGGGACACCGGGAGCCCCCGGACCGGCGGACGGCGCCGCGGCGGGGAGCCGGTCCTGGACGTTCGACGGCCGGTCCCCGGCCCGGTCCCGGTCGTCGTCGCCGTGCGAGGACGACCCGATGGCCGCGACGGCGACGCCGCCGAGGGTCAGACCGGCCAGCAGCACGGCGAACGTGACCCGCGCGGAACGACTCGGCGCCCACCGTTCCCTGGGGCGCCAGTCGTCCCGCCGCCGGGCGCGCGCGCCGTGTGCGCCGCCGTCCCGCGCGGCTCGGAAGGCGGCCACGGCACGCGCCTCCGCCTCGGTGCCGGCCGCCCGGCCGCGTATCGCCGCGGCGAGACGCGTCTCCAGCGCGGCCCGTTCGCTCCCGGGGTTCACCGGATGCGCGACCCGACGGTCGGGGGTCCCGCCGTCACCGTGCCGTTCACCCATGTCCGGTTCCATCTCCGCCTGCCGCTCCGCCCGACAACTCCTCGCCGTACGACGACCTACCACCGAACGACGACGTCCCGCTGTTCGGCGCCCCGGCTCCGCCCGGCAACCGCCCGCCGGATAAAGGCCGTTCGGCGTCCGGCCGTCCTCCGCCGCCCAACGTCCTTACGCCGTACGACGGTTCCGTTCCGGGCGAGGACGGCCTGCCGGACGTCGCACTCATCCCGACTCCCCCAGCGTCCGGGGCTCGTCATCCGTCACACCCGTGACGCCGAGCTGGCGCGCGAGCCTCTTCAGGCCCCGGTGGGCGGAGGTGCGCACCGCGCCGGGCCGTTTGCCGAGCACGCGCGCCGCGGCCGGTCCATCGAGGCCGACGACCACCCGCAGGAGCACGGCCTCGGCCTGGTCGCGCGGCAGTCCCGCGACCAGTTCCAGGGCGTACTCGGTGGACAGGCTCTCCAACGCCTCGTCGTGCGTGCTGTGCCTGCCGGGCAGGTCCAGCACGTCCTGTTCGAGGGTGGTTCCCCGGGGCCGTACCTTCAGCCGGCGCAGATGGTCCAGGGCCCGGTGCCGGGCGATGGTCGCGGTCCAGCCGCGGAACCCGGCGCCGTCGCCGCGGAACCGTCCCAGATCCCGGGCGATCTCCAGCCAGGCGTCGGAGGCCACGTCCTCCGCGTCGTCGCCGACGATCCCGCGCAGATAGCCGAGCAGTCCGGGCTGCACGATCCGGTACGCGACCGCGAAGGCGGCCTCGTCCCCGTCCTGCGCCCGCGCCACGGCCACGCCCAGTTCCGCGTCGTACGGCTGCGCGCGGCGGGGTTCCCCTCCCTGGCCCAACACTGTCCTCGTTCGCACCGAGTTCGCCCGAATATGCCCTGCCGACGCGGTCGGCCGCGTCGACACCCCCATGGTCATCAGCGTCGGGCCCCAAGGAAATGTCACAGTGCGTCAGAGGACCCACCCGGCCCGGACGGATCACCGGCCACGGGGCAGCAGGTGCTCACGGAACCGGAACACCCGTGCCCGCGACCCTGGTTCACCGCACTCTGGTTCACCGCACTCGACGGCCACCCACCCGTCACCCGCGTCAACAACCCTGCGGGTCGATACAACTAGCGCGTGGCCTCCCGGCACAGGAGTCGCAGGGAGCCGTCGCCCGCGTAGCAGCGGCGGGCCTCCTCGATCGGGTCCCAGAGCCGCCCGTCGGGCGTGCGCAGCCAGTGTTCGCCGCCGGTCTCCCACCACTCGGCGCCGGTCTGACGGGCGACGACCTCGCCGGCGTACGCCCCGAATCCGCGCAGCACGCTCTCGACGGCGGCGTACGGCGCGCCGTCCCGGCGTATCTCCTCGATCATGCGGTCGACCCGCCACAGACTCTGCCCCGAGTAGTCGAGGCGCAGCCGGGCGCCCTCGCGCATGGTCGCGACCGTGTCGGCCGCCCAGCGAACGGGCTTCGTCGCAGCTGAGGGCCTGGTTGCTTGAGTTGCGTTCACACTCGGTAGAGCGTGACGGCGGCCGGATTCGTCACCCGTTCGGACGAGGGTTCGCGACACCGGCCCAGGACCGCCATCTCCGCCCCAGGACCGTCACAGGAACCCCGCAGGAACCAGGTTTGGGCGCGCCGGGGCCGCTCCCCGCCTCCGGCGCACCCGTGTCCGGTCTACGCCCGTCCGCGCGCCCTGCGCGACACCACCGCCCGCAGCACACGTCGCCCCTCCGTCGACGCGTCCAGCGCGAACCGCAGTCCGCCCGCGCCGTGTTCCGCGAGCAGTTCCAGGATGACGACCTGGCGGCGCAGCTCGGCGGCCACGAGCGGGGACATGCCCTCCGTACGCCCCTCGCGGCGAGCCGTCACGCAGGCCTCGGCGTCGTCGGCGTGGTCGAGGAACCGGTGCACCTGCAGCGCCGCCACCGAGCAGTCGTCCGCCCAGGCACGGAGTTCATCCCCGGAGGGCTCCGTGGGGACGGCGTCGAGCATGCGACGGGCGATCACGGCGGCCTGGTCCTCGTCGGTCACGGCCGGCTCGGGGTCCTCCGCGTCCAGCTTCGCGCGCGCCTGCTCCAGACGCGTTCCCCACTCGGCCCAGGTGTCCGCCTCCGCGAGGCTCGCCCACAGGGGCCGCAGGACATCGTCGTCTCCGCCCAGCAGCGGTACGCACCGATCCAAACAAGCCAGACCGCTCGCCGCCAGACCTCGCTCGTCCGCCTGAGCGATCAGTTCCACCAGACTCATCACGACTCCCTCGAAATGCCTCGACAGGGCGCCCTTGCCTCACGGAGCCCGCACTTCCCCTTACTGCGTGCAACGGTCCAGGAGTGTCACAGTGGGACCACCCCGAGCCGGTCGAGGAACTCGAAGAACAGGTTTTCGGCCAACGGCTCGGGCTCGGCACCCAGCACGTCGAGGAGCGGCTCGACCGCCACGGAGCGCCCCGCCTCGGCGGCCCAGGCGACCGCGCGCTCGGCCGCGTCGGCCGGCTCCAGGAAGTAGTCGTCGACGCCGAGTCCGCCCTCGGCGCCCTCGAGGTAACCGGCCATCGCGGCCCGCGCGAGACAGGTGGTCCACGCGCCGCCCGACGGCGCCGCCGCCTCGACGGCCACACAGGCGCTGTCCATGACGTATCCGAAGAGGGCGGGCGCGCCGGTCTCCCGGGCGAGCGCGTTCATGTTCCCGATCCCGCCGTCGCCGCTCGCGTACTCCCACACCTGCCAGCCGCCGGGCGCCGTGGTCCGCGCCACCAGGCCCGGCGCCCCGGCCAGCGCGATCGTCTCCGCGAGCGGTGCCTCACTTCTGCCCACGACGTAGTAGCCCCAGTAGCCCATACCGGTTTCCCCCCGGGTGTGTCGGTTCGGCGACTGGGGCCGAATACACCACAGGGGTGTGGGGGTTGGCCAGCGAAACGGACGAATCGACGCGCGTCAGACGCCGTGCGCGCCCGGACCCTCGTGCGCCTTCCGGTCCTGCATGCGGGTCAGCCGCAGCACGACGAGGATCGCGAGGCCCGCGGTCACGATGTCGAGGAGGTCGGCGAAAATGACCTTGCCGACGGCGTCCTGGATCTCCTGGGCGGTCTCGGCCTTGCGGTACGCGGTGAAGGAGGCCCGGTTGGCCAGCAGCCCGATGATCCAGAAGGTCCACCAGGTCTGGACGAGCCCGCGGCCGTTCCGGGCGCCGGCGGGGCCGCTCGCGTCCCAGATGTCCAGCATGATCCGCCGCGGGAACCAGAGGTTCACCACCGGGACGAACCAGCCCCAGCCCGCCCAGGCCCGGGACTTGGTGTGCCCGAACGGGTTGAAGACCTCGGCGTTGACGCGGACCCGCAGGAACCAGATCAGGTAGACGACGACCGCCGCCACGAGCGTCACCATCTGCGCGTTCCCGGCGACGGCGTAGAGCGAGTCCGCGTGATCGGCCCGGCGCTGAACGGCGTCACCGAACTCGCCGTCCGCGAGAGCGCCCGACACGGCGAACATCGTGTTGTCCGCCCAGAGCGCGAAGACGTCGGCTGCGATCACCAGGCCGAGCAGCGCGGCGGTGGCCTTTCCGAGGGCCACCGGCGAGCGCAGCCAGGCAGCGCCGTGCGGTGACACGAGCGGCGGCAGTGGCGCCCCGGGGTGCGGCGCGACGGGTCCCTGCGGCACGGGGTGCGGCGGGACGGGTCCCTGCGGCACGGGGTGCGGCGGGACGGGTCCCTGCGGTGGCGGCACGGTCATGAAAACCCCCCAGACGTGCCGTCACCGAGGTGACGACACAGGAAACCGGGCGCGCCCCTTCTCAGGGGTCACGCCCGGCATACGAACAAGTATCCGGAAGATACGGTTCGGCGCGTCACCGCGTCCAGCGCGTTCCCGGCGCGTCCGTCCCGGCTAGCCGAGCCGGTTCGCGAGCGTTCTGAACTGCGGCCAGGACAGGGCCGGCTTGCGCGGATCCCACAGCTTCTGGGTCAGGGCGCGCAGCGGCATGCGGATGCCGGCCGCGACCTGGTCCTGGGTCTGCGAGCCCGCGAGGTCGCACCAGACGGCGAAGGACGCGCCGAGGATCTGGGGGTCGTACTTCGCGGGGACCGGTGTGGTGCCGCGCAGGACGAGGGGGGTCCACTGCTCGTAGATGCGCTGGCCCGTCGGATAGACGAAGGTCTGGGGTTCACCGAGGACGTAGTAGAGGAACTCGTCGTTGTAGTTGATGACCTTGCGGCCCGTGCTCAGGTACGCGACCGGCGGCCGGGCCCCGATCTCCTTGCCGGTCCAGTACGCCACCTGGAGAGCGCTGTCCGCCTGGACGGTGCCCCCGCTGAAGATGCCGTCGTTCCAGACCCGTGCCGTCCGGTCGTGCCCGTGGATCACCTTGGCGCGGTCGTTCAGCCAGCCGGTCGCGAGGTCGGCGACGCTCGCGCCCGCCCCGTACTTGTTCCGGGCCGCGGTGGCCAGCTGCGGGAAGGACGCCGCCGGGTTCGCCACCGTCAGGGCCTGGTACTCGTCGCCGCCGAGGTGCCAGTAGGCGCCGGGGAAGAGGCCCGCGTACTCGTCGAGCAGCTCGTCGACGATGTTCGCCGCGGCCGGCTTGGAGATGTCCACGGCGCCGCGCGTGGGAACCCCCGACACATTGCGCAGCTGGAGGTCGGGGTGCGCCGCGATGACCGCGCCGAGGTGTCCCGGCGAGTCGATCTCGGGCACGACGGTGATGTGCCGGCTCGCCGCGAGGGCGAGGATCCTGCGCACCTCCGCCTTCGTCAGGTGCTGCTGCGACACGATCTCTGGGTGCGTGTCGGACTGGATGCGGAAACCCTGGTCGTCGGAGAAGTGCAGGCCGAGCTGGTTGTACTTCAGGTCCCCGAGCTCGCGCACCCGGTCCTCGATCCAGGCCGCCGTGAAGTGCTTGCGCGCGATGTCCAGCATGAACCCGCGGATCGGCTTCGCGGGCCGGTCGCGTACGACGCCCTCCGGTGCCGTACCGCCGCCGTGCACCTCTTGTTTGAGGGTGCGCGTGCCGTAGAAGACACCGGCCTCGGCGGGCCCGGTGATGGTGGCCCGGCGGTTCTTGACGGTGAGGGTGTACGACTCCGGGCCAGAGCTTCCCTTGTCGAGGCCCAGCGCCACGTCGCCGGCCTTGGCGCCCGTCTTCCCCGCGTACTTCAGCTTGAGCTCACCGGCGAGCAGCTTGCCCTCGTCGGCGAGGCCGTCGTCGTTCACGACCACCCGGGCACCGGCGGCCGGGCGCCAGCCGGGACCGCGGGCCGCGGTGTGCTCCCGTACGGCGGGGATGGTCGAGGGGGCCCGGGAGAGCGCGTAGCTGCGGGTCGGCGAGGGGCTGGCGGCGGGCGACACGCCGGCGGTCACGGCCTTCGACCGGTCGCCGCCCTCGTAGCGGCGGTCCAGGACGGCTTCCTTGATGTGCGTGTAGACGCGCTCGGCGGCGGGCGGGCGCTTGAGGGAGGAGGTCGGCGGCTGTACGGGGGCGGAGGGCGCGGCAGGCATGCGC
>NZ_JBHWVI010000289.1:0-9367 GCF_042737005.1 Streptomyces sp. NPDC060027 | reverse complement strand
GGACGTGGACCGTGCCCTCGAGCTTGGGCAGGCCGCGGATCTCGATGGCGGCCTGGGAGAAGTAGTTGTCCTTCTCGAAGCCCTTGGCGGCGATGACGTCCCACATCAGGTCGATGACCTTCTCGCCCTCCGTGGTCACCTTCATCTTCGTCATCGGGTTGAAGAGAAGGTAGCGGCGGTCCTCGGGACCGGCCGAACGGAAGTAGTCGACGGCGCGGTCGCTGAACAGCTTCATGCCGACGAGACGGACGTACGCCTCGGCCAGCTCCCGGCGTACATGCGGGAACGCGGTGACGGGACGGCCGTAGAGGATGCGGTTGTGCGCGTGCGTGACGGCCTCGTACATCGCGTGCTCGCAGATGCCGATCGAGGCGGTGCAGAGGTTGAACTTGCCGACGTTGACGGTGTTGAGGGCGGCGTCGAAGGCGGCGCGGCCGGTGTGCAGGACGTCCTCGGGGGCGACCGGGTAGTCCTCCAGGCGGAACTCACTGACGAACTTGGAGGAGTCGACGACGTTCTTCACCAGGTGGTACGCCGGGTGGCGGCTGTCGGCCGCGAAGAAGACGTATCCGTCGGGGCCGTCGATGTCGGTGCGGCGGCCGAACACGGAGACGAGGCCGGCGGCGTTGCCGTTGCCGATGTAGTACTTGGAGCCGCCGGCCCGGAAGCCGCCGTCGGCCTGGGGCTCCAGCAGCATGTCGGTGGAGTAGATGTCGGCGCCGTGGGCCTTCTCGGACAGGCCGAAGGCGAAGACCTCGCCCTCGGACAGGAGGTCCGCCGCACGCGTGCGAGCCGTGGCGTTGTCGCTCTGCCAGACCGGGCCGAGACCGAGGATGGTCACCTGCCAGGCGTACCAGTAGTCGAGACCGTAGAACCCGAGAATCTCGTTCAGGGCGGCGATCCGGGCGGTGTCCCAGCGCTGGTCCTCGTCCGTGGCGGCCGAGGCCGGGGTGAGGAAGGTCGCGAACAGGCGCTCCTTCGCGGCGAAGGCGAGGAAGTCACCGAGCCAGGCGCGGGTGCGGTAGTCCTCGATCAGGCGGCGCTTGCCGCGGTCCTCGAACCAGTCGACGGTGGCGCGCAGCAGCCTGCGCGTCTCGGGGTCGAAGTGCGTCGGGTCGTAGGTGTGCGGGTTGAACAGCAAGGGAGTGGCCATGGAGGTTCGCCTTCCGAGGGATGGGAGGTGGTACGAGATTGCCGTACGGGGATGAAGAAGGGGGTGCGGCTCAGGCTGACGGCCCCGACGGGCTGCCCTGCGGTCCGGCCGTGGCACCGGTCGACTCGGCCAGGGTGTGGAGGGTGGCGAGGACGTCGTCGAGCCAGGCGATCGTCATCCGCTCGAACGCGATGCCACCGCGCAGCACGACGTGCTGCAGTTGCTGACCCGCGTCGAGCGGTGTGGGGGCGTCAGGCCCGGTGAAGTCGCGCAGTTCCCCGGTGAGATAGTGCGCGAGCCGGTCGCTGTGGACCTGGTGGTGCCGCTCGACCTCGTCGATGAGCGCCGCCGGGTCGTCGAAGGCGCTGCCGCGGATCTTCACCGCGAGATCGTGACGAAGGCTCTCCGGTTCGATCGGCTCGTGCAGCCATCGGGAGAGGGTCGCGCGGCCGGGATCGGCGACGGAGTACTCCTTCTTGTCCGGACGTCCCTGCTGCGGTACCTCGCGCACGGAGAGGACACCCTCGCTCTCCATGCGTTTGAGAACGCGGTAGATCTGCTGATGGGTCGCGGTCCAGAAGTGGCCGATGGACCGCTCGAACCGCCGGGCCAGCTCATAGCCGGAGCCTGGCTTTTCCAGCAGGGAGACGAGGATCGCGTGTTCGAGCGCCATACCCCACAGCTTTCTATGCAACTCGTTGCATAGACAAGCGCCGTCGCCCGGGTGAGACACGGCTCACCCGAGCAGCGGCCCATCCGACGGCGATGGCACGCGCTGTGGCGGTGCTTGGGGTCACAGCGAGGCCCTGGGAGAGCACGGACCGCTCGTGAGATTCACCGGCACCGGGCCGGCGGACAGCGCCCTTCCCCGGCACGGTAGCGTGGCCCTGACATGCGCCGACTCCTTCTCACGCTGCTTCCGGTGGCGGCCCTGACCGGATGTTCGCTCCTCGGCCAGAACATGCCGTGCACCCTGGTCGGTGGCGATTCGCGGGTCTCCGCTGTGTGGCTGCCGGCCGACTTCGGCGGCCGGGACGCGGCGACGATCCGGCTGTGCGTGAACCGCACGTGCGAGGAGCACGCGTCGGGCAGTCCCGGCGACCCGTTCGCCTCGCTGTCGGTCCGACTCCCCGACGGCATCGGTGCGTCCACCCTGCCGGTACGGCTCACCGTGACGTCCGCGAAGAGCGGAGCCACCGTCGTCGAAGACAGCACCCGGGCCAGGCTGACGGAGCAGCACCCCAACGGCAGGTCCTGCCCACCCACCGTCTGGACGGCGACCTTCCGTGCCCACCCCGACAAGGGCCTCACGACACCCAAGGGCATGAACCTGCAGAGGTGAGCCGCTCGACGCAGACGTCCGTGCCTCAGCACCGAAGAGGTCAGGAAGACGGGCGCGGCAGCGCGACCGGCGCTTCGACGGCGCCGTCCCGAACGAGAAGTGCCCGCCATGGAGCGGGCATGCCGCGCGGTCCCGTCGAGGGCTGACGCGCCTTCCTGACGCGCCCTCCTGACCCGCCACTCCCGAGCCACCCTGCGTTCACATCGGCCGTCGACGATACGGAAGATCACCCGCGTGACCCTCCGACGAAACGGCCCGTCCATGAAACGAGTCACCCCCGCTCTCACCCTGGGGCTCTGCGCACTCCTGGCGACCTCCGTCCCGGCCCAGGCCGGCGAGCGGACCACCGACAGCTACGGCACCAAGGCCGTGTACGAGGCGCGGCAGGACGCCCGCACCTACCAGCGGGCGCCCCGCGGGTTCGTCCCGGTCTTCACCGAGAACGTCTCCCGCCACGGGGCGCGCTCGGCGACCGACAGCGAGGACGGCGACCTGATCCTCGCCCTGTGGGACAAGGCCGAGAGCGAGGGCGAACTCACGCGGAAGGGGCGCGGGTTCGGGCCCCAGGTGCGCGCTCTCCTCGACGCCATGGCGAAGGTCGGGTACGGCAACCTCAGCGGACGCGGCAAGCGCGAGATCCGGCAGACCGCCGTCCGCGCGGAGCAGCGGCTGCCCGGGCTCTTCGACCGGATCGCCGCCGACTCCGAGGGGATCGGCGTGGTCAGCTCCGGGCAGGGCCGCGCCGTGGACAGCGGCACCCTGTACGGTGCCGCGCTCGCCGCAGCCGACCCGGACCTGGCCCCGCTGATCGGCCCCACCCGCACGGACAAGGACCTGCTCTATTTCCACAAGACCGCGGGCGGCGCCGCCTACCGGGACTACATCGCGAACGACCAGCGGCTCGCGACCACCCTCAAGAACATCACCGACCAGCCCGCCACCCACCGTGCCGCCCGCAGCGTCCTGCGGGAGATCTTCACCGACGACTTCGTGCGGCGCGTCACCGACGGCGAGTTCTCCTCCATCGGCAGCGACGTCGACGCCGCCGAGGCCGTCTACAACCTGTACGCCATCGCCCCCGCCATGAGCGACGAGAGCCCCGGCGGCAGGGGCTGGGACATGCAGCGGTACATCTCCCGGCACGATGCCGCCTGGTTCGGATACCTGGGCGACACCGAGGACTTCTACGAGAAGGGCCCGGGCTTCGCCGACAGCGACATCACGTACAGGATGGCCGACGTCCTGCTCGACGACTTCTTCCGCCAGGCGGAGGCCAAGCGCGCGGGAACCAGCACACTCGGCGCCGAACTGCGCTTCACCCACGCCGAGGAGATCATCCCGCTGGCGGCCCTGATGGGCCTGCCCGGCAGCACCGAGCCGGCCACCCCCGACCAGCCCTACACCTACGCCGACAACCCCTGGCGGGGCGCGTCCGTGGCACCGCTCGGCGCGAACATCCAGTGGGACGTCTTCCGCAAGGGCGACACCTACCTCGTCCGCATGCTCTACAACGAGAAGGAGACTGCGTTCAAGGCGGGCTGCCGCCCGGTGTCGAAGGGCAGCACGTTCTACGACCTGAACGAACTGGAGCGCTGCTTCGGGCGCGTGAACCCGGCTTCCTGACGGAACGCGTGAGCGCAGCGGCGAAGGCCCGGCCTTCGTCCGACGGCCGCCGGTCCTCAGGCCGTCGGTCCTCAGGCCGTCGGTCCCTGCGCCCCGCGGACCAGCCGCCAGGCCTCGGTGAACAACTCGGGGAGCGTGCCCGGCAGCAGCTCGAAGGCACGCACCTCACTTCCGTCGGCGCTCAGCCGCGCACCGATCAGCGGCGCTTTCCAGGTCTCCATCGGTGGCAGAGGCTTCTTGGCGTGCGCCCACGGGCCGGGCAGGAAGAGCGTGCGCCCCGCGCGGGCCCTGCGGTCCTCCACCACCAGACCCCGTGCCACCAGCTCTGCCGCGGCCGCCTTGTGACGGGCCGGGGTCCAAGCGTTCCAGCGCCGTACGCTGCGGTCCGACGGAGCGGGGAGCAGCAGGAGCTGGAGGTAGAGGGCGGCGGCGTCCTCGGGCAGGGCCAGGGTGACGGCCACGTCGGCGACCAGGTCCGGGACACAGGCGCGCGGGTCGGACTCGTAGCGGCCCGGGGGTAGTTCGCCGTCGGTGACGCGGGCGGTGACGCGGTCGCAGGTGCCGTCCGTCAGCCAGTCCCAGCGCCGACTCCCACGGCTGCCGCGGACCACGCCCGCGTGGAGGACCCTGGCCGGTGAGTCGCTTCCGGCGAGCACCTTGCGCAGGTGGCGGACGACCTCGGGCACCCCGTCCCGTACGGGGTCCCCGGCGGGGAGGTCCGCGTACGCCCACGCCAGGCCGGCGAAGACGGCGTCCGCGACGGTATCGGCGTCGTAGCGGACCATGACGTCCCACGCGGTGCACAGACGGCGATGCTCGGACGGGCAAGGACAGCCCCGCAAGGAGAAGCCCGGCGGCACAGGGGCGTTCGCCGGGTCGAGGAACAGCCGGCACAGGTGGGCCGCCGGCATCCGGGTCTCCAGGGCGACCGCCGCCTGCCAGGTACTCCACGGCGGCTGCGGGCCGGCGCCGTGCTGCTCCACCCAGGCAGCGGCGGTGCGCTCCGCGACGCGGGCGAGGCCGCCCGGCTCCCACAGGTCCGCGGGGTCCTCGGGCATCACGTCGGCGAGCAGGGTGAGCCGCCCCTCGTCCCGCAGCATGGCCAACTCGGCGTGCGCGGAATCGAGTTCGCCGCTCTTGAAGCCGATCACGGCACGTTCGTGCTGGTCGAGGAAGGGCGTGTAGTAGCTGCTCGCACCGGGGTTGCCGGCCAGGACGAGGGCCGCGGCGGGGCGGCTCAGCCCGGTGGCCTCGCTCAGGGCGAGGGCCGCGGCCGCGTCCCAGGCGACGGGGCCGCGTTCCCGGACGAGCTCCACCAGAGCCAGCAACTGTCCGGGAGTGCCCCAACCGCGGTGACAGTCCACGACGTAGAGCGGTTCCTCGGGGCGCGGGGCGGCCTCGCCGCCGGGCAGCACGGCCTCGAAGTAGAGGGTTTGGCGCGCCGCCGGCAGATGCAGGCCGAAGGAGACGCCCCCTTGGTCGCGGACGGTGAACGAGGTCGTCCCGGCGAGCCGGCCCAGGCGGAAGCGGTAGGCCGGATCGGCGAACGGCGTCCGCGCCCACATCTCCAGGAAGTCGAGCAGTACCTCGCGGCGCTCCGGCCTGGTCGCGGGGGCCGCCGCGCGCAGTGCCAGCGCGCCCGTGCGTCCTATGAGTTCCGTCCAGCTGCCCGCCGCGGGCGGACGGACCTCCCGTTCGCCCGGATCGGGCGCCCAACTGCCTTCGACGTAGCGCCCGATGCGTCCGATACCGGCCAAGGAGCCCGTGTTCCAGCAGCCCGAGGCCCCGACGAGACCCTGTAGAGCGGCGGATACGTCGAAGTCGTTCCTTATACCGGGAGGCCGGAGCGGAGCCGTGTCGATCTCATTCATACGTCCGAGCATGACGGACGGCACCGACAACGGCGTGTGCGGGCAGGCACGCACACGTGGTACACGACCCACCGGCCGTAGGTCTCGATGTGGAGTTGCCGCACGCTTGAGTTCTGACGTCACCGTGGATCGTGGGAGGGGCCAGAATCCGACGCGCGTGTGAGTCGGGCGAGGTAGGTGTCCAGGGATTGAACACGTCCCGGAAGGACTTCCCGGAGGTCCCACCAGCGAATGGCCGCGATCTCCTCGGTGGCCTGGAAGTCCCGAACATCGGTGGTGCGGCCTGCGAACAACGCCGCGTTCTCGGCTCGTTGGTCGGGTGCGAGGACAAAACCCGCGTAGCCGATGAACCGTAGCGGTCCGTCGGGTACCTGGCCGCTCTCCTCCAGCAACTCGCGCGCAGCCGCCTGACGAGAGGATTCGCCTTCCTCGATACGGCCGCCGGGCAGTTCCCACGCCTGACGGAATCGATCGAAGACCATGAGGACACGGTCGGCGTGCCAGATGGCGACCAACGTCGCCGGCAGCGGCGCGTCACACGGTGGCGCGCCTTCGGTCCCGCGTGCGAAGGAGACCAGGTAGTTGCAGCGACCGTCGACTGCGAGGGGCGGGACAGGGGAGTGGGGCACCTCGCCATGCTTCCCAGCCCATCGCCGTGCAAATCCGATCCGATCATGACGGACGAACAGCCACGACGCGGGTGCGGCAGTTGAGGGCCACTGCTCCTGGTGTTGCTCCAGACAACTGCCGTGCTGCGGCGCACCGGGCCCGACGCTGGTCAGTTCTTGTAGGGCACGGGCCTGCCGGTGTACGCGTCAAGAAGCAGGCGCTCGCCGACCGGGCGGTCCAGCTTCACCGTCACCTTCTTGGCGAGCAGGTTCGATGTGCAGGGACCGTCGGAGCGGCCGTGGATCCAGCCGGAGAGGACCACGCTGCCCGCCGATTCCCGTACGTCGACCATCGGGCCGTCGTCGCAGGCCCCGTGATGGGCGCGTACCGTGACGCGGCGGCCGTCCTTCGAGACCGAGACGAGGCCGGCGAGCGGCCACAGCTCGTCGGACGGAAGCGTCAGAGACTTGATCGGGGACTTGGGGGGTTTCGCCGGTCCGGCGACTGCGACGCGGATGAGCGGGGTGTCGTACCCCTTGAGTGTGAAGTGCCAGGCAGGCACGGTTGCCGGACCCCGGCTGGTGAGGAGGGTCGTCGCGCCGAGCCGGGCGCCGGTGACGACAAGGGCGGCCCTCGTGTCCTTGCCCTGGGCCAACCCCTCGTACGAGGTCCGCGCGGAGTCGATCGACACGGTCAGGACTCCACCGGCGCGCCAGCGGATCTTGCCCTGCTTGGCGCTGGAGTCGGGGAGCTTGCCGCGCAGTTCGAGGTTCCGGGTCTGGTACGCGAGCTTGTCGGCATGGTTGTGGAAGGCGTCCTCGGGCAGCCGGACCGGATCGTCCAGCGGGAAGTAGCCTTCCCGCCAGGTCTTCGCGGCCTCGGAACCGTCCCAGGCCTCGGAGACTCGTTCCGCGCGCTCAGCTCGTTCCCGGTTGTCGCTTCCGACCTGCGCCGCTGTCCCGGTGCCGCAGGCTGTGGCTCCCACGGCCCCGATGGTGAGCAGGGCGAGCGTTACGAGCGGCCGGCGCAGTCTGATGCTTCGCATGTTTCCCCCTGGACGTACGGCATTGTGGACGGGACCCGCCACCACATCTGTGACGCCCAGGCCGCGAGGAACGTTCGCCTTCAACGTGCCGACCGAGCGCGCGAGTTCGACTAGTCCGTGCCGGTTCCGGCCTTGTGCAGTCGCGCTCGACCATGCCGTTCGACGACGACTCGGCGGTGAAGTGCAGTACGCGGGGCGTTCGTGGTGCTGATGTCCGCCCAAGGCCGGACGGCCACGTGGCCTGGCCGGTCGCTACCTGCTTCCCGGCCCGTCCTCTTCCGTCCACCGGCCGTCCGCCGGGCGCGCGCCCCCCATTTCCACCCGGATCACCGTGTACGTCTCGCCGTTCCTCGGCGGTCGCGTCCAGGAACGGGTGGTGAACGTGTGCAGCCGCCCGTTCACGATGGCATGACGCGGCAGCTGGACACCGAACTCCCCGGCTACCGCTTCCAGCAGCGACCGTTCCACCTCGGCCCCGACGTCCAGGGCGCCGAAGAACAGGCTCGGATCCAATGCCCGCGGTATCTCCCCGCTCTGCTGGATCTCTCCGTCCGCGTACGTGAATGCGTACTGCTCGCCACCGTCTCGCGCTACCGAAAGATGGAAGAACGGATCCCCGTGCTGTGTCCTCAGGCCGCTCCACACCACGATCGCGCGCGTGCCCTCACTGGCGGCCGCGGCCGGAGAGACGAACCGCCGCTGGTCGAACGGGGCGGGGTCGCCGTCGAAGGCGAAGCTCCAACCGGTGCCTGCCCGGCCGACCGCCATGAGAGCCCTGTCGTCGTAGGACGAGGACTCCCGCCGGTTGTGCCGCGATCTGCGGTAAGCCTCCCAGAAGGTCAATGGTTCGTTCAGCACGGTGTCGTCCCCGTCCGCGAGACGTCCGGGCACCTCCTGCGGCTCCACCCCCTCCACCAGGACGAACCGGAAAGACGTCCGGTTGTTGCCCGGGTCCGGCTCCGCGAGCCAGGCCAAGGTGCCCGGGTCGAGCCCGGCCGTCGGCCTCGGTGCCTCACCTGCCTGCCCGCCCCTCGGCGTGGACAGCAGCTCCCGGCCCCGCTCCGGAGTCAGCAGCGGTCCGAGCACCGGGTCGGCCACCCACCCCAGCGGTGCCAGATGGTCCGGACCCAGCGGCTCCCACAGGGGTAGAGCGTCCATCAGCGTCCGCCACGCCCTGTCGGCCTCTCCCCACCGCGCCTGTTCCCGCGCCCGCTCGACCGCCTCCCCGAACGGTCCGGCCACCGTGTACCGGTACGTGCCATCCCTCACCTGTTCCAGTGTCGCGAAAGCCAGCGACACCATCTCGTCGTCGGCGCCCCCCAAGTGGAACCTCAGCGTGGAGTCATCCCGGTACGAGCGTGCCGCGTGCTCGGCGACCAGGGCCGGCAGCAGCTCGGGCGCGTACCGCGGGTCCGTCACCAGGTCCTCGAAGTACACCATGTGGCTCTGTCCGAGCAGGCGACGTATCTGATCGCCCAGCCCCGCAGCCCGCGGCCTGCCGTACCCCTTGGCCTCGTCCAGCGCCTTCACGGCCCGTTCCCAGCCGCCACCCAGCGCCTCCAGCCGGGCCTCCTCCACCAGAGTGTCCAGCTCTCGCGTCGTGTCGTTGGCGAACACCGGATCCCCGTCCCTCCGCCGTGCCTGAAGGCTGTGGAACTCCCGATGCATGTCCCGCATGAACTCAAGGAAGTTCGCGTGCCGCTCGGGCGGAGCGGCACGCCAAC
>NZ_JBHWVI010000288.1:0-9369 GCF_042737005.1 Streptomyces sp. NPDC060027 | reverse complement strand
CGGTTGTTTCTCCCCCCGGGCCCACCGCCCACCTACCGGGCCACCGGCCCGCTCACCGGACCACCGCCGGTCAACTGCTGCCCGTCGGCTGCGTCAGGTCGTAGAAGGTGGCCGAACCCACGGTCACCTTCTTGAAGTTGGCCGTGACCCACGTGCTGATCTGCGAGGAGCTGGAGGTGGTGGGGGAGTTGCCGCCACCACCCATGCCGCCGCCCGAGATGAAGTAGTGGATCTTGCCATCCGTCACGTACTTCTTGAACTGGGCCAGGGTCGGGGACGGGTCGGTTCCGTTGAAGCCGCCGATCGCCATCACCGGCTTACCGGTGGCCAGTTGGTAGCTCGCGGAGTTCTGGGAGCCGACGGCCGCCGCCGCCCAGGTGTAGTGGTCCGCGTTCTTCGACAGCAGCGTCTTGGCCTTGGAGCTGACGGTCGCGCCGTTCAGCAGTCCTCCGACACCACCGCCGCCCCCGCCCATACCGCCGTCACCCGTACCGCCCCCGGGCATGCCGCCCTGCTGGTTCTGCCCCTGGGTGGTGCCGTTGCCCTGCTGGTTCCGGCCGGGGAAGCCACCGGTGCCGCCGGTGCCACCCGTCGGGGGCTGGCCCATGCCCCCGCCCTGCTGCCCGTTCTGCGGGGTGCCGTTGCCGTTCTGCTGGTTCTGGCCGCCACCGGGGAATCCGCCCCGCATGCCACCGCCGCCCGGACCGCCACCCATCATGCTCGCCCCGGACGGACCGGCCGTCACGATGGAGCCGGTGTGCCCGGTGTTCACGGTGGAGAGCGTGTACGCCGTCGGACCCGCGACCGCGGACACGAAGCTCAACGCGACGGCCGCGAGGGCCAGTCGGCGGCCCAGCCGGCCCGCGAAGATCAGACCGAGCGCGCCGGCCAGACCGCCGACGAGGACCAGCCACTTGAGCCACGGCAGATAGTCCGAGGTGCGGTTGAGGAGGACATATCCCCAGGCCGCGGACGCGGTGACCGCACCGGCGAGGGTGAGCGACGCCCACACCTTGCCCCGCTCCTCCCACAGCACCGTCGCGCCCATGCCGACCACCGCGGCGATGTACGGGGCCAGGGCCACCGTGTAGTACTGGTGGAAGATGCCGGCCATGTAGCTGAAGACGAGCGTGGTCATCAGCAACGCGCCGCCCCAGGCGAGGAACGAGCCGCGGGCCAGGTCGGTCCGCTTCGCCCTCCAGGTGAGGACGATGCCGGCCACCAGCAGGATCAGGGCCGCCGGGAGCAGCCACGAGATCTGGCTGCCGATCTCGGAGTTGAACATCCGGTCCCAGCCGGTCTCCCCCCACTGCCCGGTGCCACCGCCGCCACCGCCGCCACCGCCGCCTCCGACGCTGCCGGTCTCGTCGCCGTTGATACGGCCGAGGCCGTTGTAGCCGAACGTCAGCTCCAGGAAGGAGTTGTTCTGCGAGCCGCCGATGTACGGGCGGGAGGCCCCGGGCCACAGTTCGACGATCGCGACCCACCAGCCTCCGGCGACGACCATCGCGACCGCCGAGAGGCCCAGCTGCGCGAACCGCTTCCGGAGCCGCACCGGCGCGCAGACCGCGTACAGCACGGCCAGCGGCGGAAGGATCAGGAAGGCCTGGAGCGTCTTGGCGAGGAAGGCGAAGCCGACCGCGACGCCCGCCCAGACCAGCCACTTCGTCCGGCCGTCCTCCAGCCCGCGGATCACGCAGTAGACCGTGACGGTCATGAGCAGCGCGAGCATGGCGTCCGGGTTGTTGAACCGGAACATCAGCGCGGCGACGGGAGTGAGCGCGAACACCGCGCCCGCGATCAGACCTGCCGCCGGGCTGAACCTGCGGCGCACGGCCGCGTACAGGACGCCGACCGTGGCGACGCCCATGAGCACCTCGGGAACGAGGATCGCCCAGGAACTGAGTCCGAAGATCCGTACCGACAGGGCCATCGGCCACAGCGAGGCCGGGGGCTTGTCGACGGTGATGGCGTTGGCCGAGTCGAGCGAGCCGAAGAAGAAGGCCTTCCAGCTCTGGCTGCCGGCCTGCACGGCCGCGGAGTAGAAGGAGTTGGCGTACCCGGAGGCGCTCAGGTTGTACAGGTACAGCACCGCGGTGGCGAGCAGCAGACCGAGCAGGGCGGGGCGCGCCCAGCGCGGGTCCTCCGGCCGACCTCTCCAGGCCCGCCGGAAGAACGGCTCCTCGGGCTCACCGGACCCGGTCGCCGCCGCGGGCGGGGCCGGCTCCGGGGGGAGCGTCGAGGTACTCGTGTCGGTACTCGTGTCGGGCTGTGTCGTCATCGCGCGTTCCTCGGATCGTGATCGTGCGGGCGCACCGCCTGCAACTGCATGGTCGAGTCCCCCCAGGTGCGGTCCGCGGCTTCACCGGCGCGGAACTGGGCCGTGTCGTACGAGGACGAGGGCGTCGTCGGGCGCTGCGGCAGCGGGGCATGCGCGTCCACGCCGTGCCGTACGCCCGTCGGGTGGACCGGCGGGCCCGGCTGGTGCGAGGCCACCACCGGGGACGGCGACGGTGACTCGCCCTGGCGGTCCGGGAAGACCCAGGCGCGGAAGAGCAGGAAGCGCAGCACGGTCGCCGCGAGGTTGGCGGCGATGAGCACCGCCAGCTCGGTGGAGTGCGCGGGATCGTTCGTCGCCGCGTTCAGGGCGGCGAGGGAACCGCTGGTCAGAGCCAGCCCGATGGCGAAGACGACCAGGCCCTGTGCCTGGTGCCGGACGGCGCCGCCCCGGCCGCGTACACCGAAGGTCAGCCGCCGGTTGGCCGCCGTGTTGGCGACCGCCGACACGAGCAGCGCGAGCGCGTTGGCGACCTGCGACCCCGAGAAGGAGCGGAAGCCGCTGTAGAGCAGCAGATAGAAGAGCGTGGACAGGCCGCCCACGACGCAGAAGCCGACGAGCTGACGGGCCAGGCCCTTGGGTATGTCGGTCAGTTCACGGTCGCGCGGGTCGTCCCCGAAGGGCCGGGCCAGCCGGTCGAGCGACAGCGAACCCGTGGCGAGAGCGCGTCCCACCCGCCACACCCCCTTGAGGTCGTCCGTCGCGGTCTTCACGATGTGGACGGTCGACTCCGGGTCGTCGACCCAGTCCACCGGCACCTCGTGGATGCGCAGCCCGGCCCGTTCGGCCAACACCAGCATCTCGGTGTCGAAGAACCAGCCGGTGTCCTCGATCAGCGGCAGCAGCAACTGGGCGACATCACGGCGGATCGCCTTGAAGCCGCACTGCGCGTCCGAGAAGCGGGCCTGGAGCGAGCCGCGCAGGATCAGGTTGTACGTGCGGCTGATGAACTCCCGCTTGGCACCGCGCACCACGCGCGAGGAGCGGGACAGCCGCGAGCCGATCGCGAGGTCCGAGTGACCGGAGATCAGCGGGGCCACCAGCGGCAGCAGCGCGTTCAGATCGGTGGACAGGTCCACGTCCATGTACGCGAGGACCGGCGCGTCGGACGCCGACCACACGGTCCGCAGCGCCCGGCCGCGGCCTTTCTGCTCCAGCCGGAAGGACCTGACCTCCGGGATCTGTGCCGCCAGCCGCGCCGCCACCTGAGGGGTGGTGTCCGTCGACGCGTTGTCCGCCACCGTGATGCGGAACGCGTACGGGAACGTGCGCTTGAGGTGCTCGTGGAGTCTGAGCACACAGGGCTGGAGGTCCTTCTCCTCGTTGTAGACGGGGATCACTACGTCCAGGACAGGCGTACCGGCGTCTCCGGCCGGGAGGTGCTCCCGCGCCGGCAGGTTGCCGGGAGAAGAGTCGGTTCGCATGGGAACGACTCTCGTCAAGCCCCCTGTTGCACCCATGTGGTGGCACTGTGCTGTGCCTGTGAGTGCGATTGCCAATTCGTTTCGGGAGCCGGACTGGGCACCGCCGGGCCGAGCGCGGGCAGGTGCACGGTGAACACGGTGCGCCCCGGAACGCTGTCCACGGTCACCGCGCCTCCGTGCGCGGACGCCACGGCCTGCACGATCGCCAGCCCCAGACCGGTGGAGCCGGTGGCGCGGGAGCGCGCGGAGTCACCGCGCGCGAAGCGTTCGAAGACGCGCGGGATCAGGTCGGGCGGGATGCCCTGGCCGTCGTCCTCGACGTCCACGCACAGCCACGGACCGCGTCGCTGGACGCGTGCGGTGACGGTCGTACCGGGGGGTGTGTGCGTTCTCGCGTTGGCAAGCAGATTGACGAGCACCTGTTGCAGGCGGGCCGAGTCCGCGGACACGAGTGCGGGCTCGTCGGGCAGTTCGAGGCGCCAGTTGTGGTCTCTTCCGGCCGCGCGTGCGTCGCTGATGGTGTCCACGACGAGCGGTACGAGGTCGGTCTGCTCGAACTGGAGGGGCCGCCCCGCGTCCAGGCGGGCGAGCAGCAGCAGGTCCTCGACCAGGAACGTCATCCGGCCCGCCTCGGACTCGATCCGTCCGAGCGCGTGCCGGGTGTCGGGGCCGACCTGCTCTCTGCCGCGCCGGGTGAGCTCGGCGTACCCGCGGATGGAGGCCAGCGGTGTCCGCAACTCGTGGCTGGCGTCCGCGACGAACTGCCGTACCCGCATCTCGCTCTGCTGGCGGGCGTGCAGCGCGCCGTGGACGTGGTCGAGCATGCGGTTGAGCGCGGCGCCGACCTGACCGACCTCGGTGTGCGGGTCGGTCTCGGACTCGGGGACGCGTTCGCTGAGGTTGACCTCACCGGTGTGCAGGGGGAGTTCGGAGACCCGGGTGGCGGTGGTGGCGACCCTGCGGAGGGGGCGGGTGGCCAAGCCGACGAGCACGTAGCCGGCGATGCCGGCCGCGACGAGGCCGGCGGCGGTGACGCTGCCCTCGATGATGACGAGGGTGCTGAGGGTCTTGTTGACGTCCGCGGTCGGGATCGCGACGTAGTAGCTGCCGTTGACGCCGGGGCGGTACTCGGCGCGGTACTCGCCGTAGCCCGGGATGTCGACCGTGTGCGCCTTGCCGTCCCGGGTGACGGCGCCGAGCGCGGTGCGCGCGGCCTCGCTGAGGTCACTGGACGCCATGCCGCTGATGTCGGTGCTCTCGTCCGAGGCCTGGCCGACCTTCGCCTCGATGATGCGGCCCTTCTGGACCTTGGCCGCGATCATGTTCTCGGACTCCGGTCCGTGCGTCACGAACTCACCGAGGTCGAAGGTCTGCGGGGTCTTCTGGCCCACGTCCTTCGGGTCCGCGTCCTTCTTGCCGGGACCGCCGCCGGGAGGCCCGCCGAAGCCGGCTGCCCGGCCGGCGACCTCGCCCAGCCGGTCGCCCAGCTGCTCGTAGAGATGCGACCGCAGCGCGAGCGTGGTCACCGTGCCGATCACGGCGCAGACCACGGCGATCAGGACCACCGACGCGACGACGAGCCGGGTCCGCAGCGTGCGCGGCGTACCTGCTCGCTTCTGCGCTCGCGGCCGTCGTCGTCCGCTCATGACACCGCGGGCTTGATCAGATATCCGGCCCCACGCCGGGTGTGGATCATCGGCTCACGCCCGGCGTCGATCTTGCGGCGCAGATACGAGATGTAGAGCTCGACCACATTGGCCTGCCCACCGAAGTCGTACGACCACACACGGTCGAGTATCTGCGCCTTGCTCAGCACCCGGCGCGGATTGCGCATCAGGAAGCGCAGCAGCTCGAACTCCGTCGCGGTCAGGTGGATGTTGTCAGCGCCCCGCGACACCTCGTGGCTGTCCTCGTCGAGGGTGAGGTCCCCGACGACGAGCACGGACTCGGACCGCCGGTCGGCGGCGCCCGAACGCCGGATGAGACCGCGCAGCCGGGCCACGACCTCCTCAAGGCTGAACGGCTTGGTGACGTAGTCGTCGCCACCGGCCGTGAGCCCCGCGATCCGGTCCTCGACCGCGTCCTTCGCCGTCAGGAACAGCACCGGGACGTCGGGCAGCTCCCGGCGGAGCCGGCCGAGCACCGTCAGCCCGTCCATGTCCGGCAGCATCATGTCGAGAACGACGGCGTCGGGCCGGAACTCGCGGGCGGTCTGCACCGCACCCGTCCCGTCTCCCGCGCTGCGGATCTGCCATCCCTCGTAGCGAAGGGCCATGGACAGCAGCTCGGTGATCGACAGCTCGTCGTCCACCACCAGCACGCGGACGGGGCTCCCGTCCGGCCTCAGCAGTTCGGTGCGCCCCTGGGGCGAGGTCGTGGTCATAGCGGACACCTTGGTGGGCGCCGCTGAGAGCATCCTTTCGGCTACCTGTGATTTCCCTGAGAAACGCACAGGTGCCTCTCAGGAAACTCCTGGGAAGAGCACGCGGTTCCCGGCGGGGCCCCGGACCAGGGCCCCGGACCAGGGCCCCGCCCGCCCGTCGACGTCAGCCGAGGCCGAAGAGGCGTGTGCCGTTCCCGTGGCAGACCGCCCGCAGCCAGTCGTCCCCCAGTCCGAGCCGTTCCAGCGCGCGCAGCTGGTGGATGTACGGGTACGGGATGTTCGGGAAGTCGGTGCCGAGGAGCACCCGGTCCCCGAGGTCGGCGAGCCGGGGCAGCAGCTCCGGCGGAAACGGCGCGAGCCGCTCGCTGAAGTCCGTGAACGCCATGGTCGTGTCGAGCCGCACCTCTTCGTACCGCTCGGCGAGGCCGAGGAAGTCCTCGTACTCGGGCATCCCCATGTGCGCGAAGACGAGCCGCAGTCGGGGATGTCGGCCGAGGACCGCCGCGATCGGTCCCGGCCCGGTGTATTTGCCGGGCGAGGGCCCCGATCCGCAGTGGATCACGACGGGAACACCCGCCTCGGCGAGCGATCCCCAGGCCGGATCGAGGAGTTCGTCCCCCGGGTCGTACGCCCCCACCTGCACATGCGCCTTGAAAACGCGCGCACCCGCCTCCACCGCCTCGCGCACGTACCGCTCGACGCCCGGCTCGGGGAAGAGGGTGGCGGTGTGCAGGCAGTCCGGGGTCCGGCGGGCGAAGCCGACGGCCCAGGAGTTGAGCCACTCGGCCATGCCCGCCTTGTGCGGGTAGACCATCGCCGTGAAGGCGCGCACCCCGAACTCCCTGATCAGCGCGAGCCGTTCGTCCTCGTCCGCGCGATAGGTGATCGGCCACTCGACGCCGCCGGCGGGCTCGCCGAGCCCGTCGAAGTAGTCCCAGACCTTGCGCAGCACCCGCTCGGGCATGAAGTGCGTGTGGACGTCGACGAGTCCGGGCAGCCCGAGCCCCTCCCAGAACCCCCGCACCTCCGACGCCTCGCCCGGAATCGGCAGGGGCTCCTCGCCCTGCACCTTCCTGGGCATCTCGCCCGGCACCTTCTCGGCGCCGGCCGCGGCCTCCCGCTCAGCCGCGGGCACGCTCGAACCCATGGCTCCGCTCGACCTTGGCGACGTGCAGGGTGTACCGCTCGTACCACTCGTCCCGGCCGCGCCGCTGTGCCGCCCGGTGCTCGGTGTGCGCACTCCACTGCTTGATGGCGTCCTCGTCCCGGAAGTACCCGACGGTGATGGCCAGTCCGCCCGGCGTCCGCGCGTGGTCCATTCCCAGGTAGCCCGGAATCTGCTGCACCAGTTCCTCCATCCGCTCGGCGGTCTCCCCGTACCCGGCGTCGTCCTCCCTCCGTACGGAGGTGAACACGGCGACGTAGTAGGGCGGCTCGTGGGCTGCGACAGGCGCGTGATCGTGGTCGCTCATGTCCGCCACTCTCCGTCCGGGCGTCCCCGGTCGTCCAGCACCTTTCCGAACGGGATCCCAAAGGGATCCGAGTCTTGACCATCCCCCCACCCCGCCCCCTCACGCGGCCCGCTCAGAAGAGCCCGTCCTGAACACCGAGGTCCGCGACCCTCAACTCCCGTACAGGAAAGGAGACCCCGAAGCCCCCATCCCCGTCCCCGCCCCTGTTGCCGTCCCTGTCCCCGCCCCCGACGCCGGTCAGATCCCACCCCGTCATCAACCGTGTGTCGAGAACGACGACTCCCCGCCCGGTGGCGAGATGGAGATCAGGACCCGCGGCACCGCACAGCTCACCGCTGATCACCCCTCCCGCGACCAGTTCGCTCACGACTCCCTGTGCGGGCGGGAGTCCGGCGAGCCCGAACACGTCCGTGTGGTCGACGGGTGCGAAGGGCTCGCGCCGCAGCGACTCCGGCCAGCCGTGGAGCCGTCCGGCGAGCGCGTGCAGCTCCCGGATCTCGGCGATGCGCTCCGCGGGCCCCGGCAGTTCCGCCCGCACCACCCGCTTGTCGGCGTACGGAATCCGGTCCGGCACCTTGAGCGCGGCCCGCAACAGCTCCTCGGTCCTGCGCGCCGCCATCAACGGCCCCTGCCCCAGCCAGCTGAAGGTGACGGCACCCTGCTCCAGGAGCCGGGCGGAACCCCGCTCGACCCCCGTGATCCCCACCTTCACCATGCCGGGCCCGAACCACGCGAGATACACGTGGTACGGCCGCGGATCGTCGGCCATCGTGTCGGCGGCCACGGAGTGCGCCCGGTCGAGGCGCGCGCACTCCTCACACCGCGCGCCCGTACCGCGCGGCGACACGGCGGCCCGCACGGGACACGCGTTGCCCCGCGCCCCGACGCACGTCCGCACACCCCCGTCCACCACGCCGAACGCCACCCGCTTCCCCCGCGCCAGCGGACTCCCCCGCCCCCCGCCCCACACGAGCACGGGCCCGTCCCCCGACCACCGCAACCCCGAACACGTCCACGCCTGCCGCACACAACGACATTAGAACGCCCCACTGACAACGCCCCACTGACAACAGCTCCTGGCCCGTGGGAACAGCCACGGTGCCGCGAGCACCGAGCCCGGTCTGCGGAGCGCTCCGCCCCGCCGCGGCCCCGAACGGAGTTGCCCCGGGGAGTAACCGGCCCTCGTGGGCCGCCCTTGACTAGCTCGATGCGCTCTTGACGTTGAGGGAATAGTCCGCCGCGACGGAGAAGTCGGCGGACTCGCCGCGGATCGTCAGGGTGTGCGGCCCGGGTTCCAGCGGCTCCAGCTGGACCCACAGTCCGCATCCGGTGGCGGTGAAGCTTCCCCCGGAACCGGTGACAGGGTTGTCGGCGACGCCCCGCACGGAGACCGACGTCCCTCGGTGTTCCTCCGCCTCGACCTTCTCGCCGTCTAGCACCGCGGACCCCTTGGCGACCTCCATGAAGCCCGCGCAGTCCGAGGGCTCACCCATGTAGTGCACGAGGGGAAAGGCGAGCGGCACTCCGCCGGGGACGCTGCGTTCCCGGCCCCGCATCCCACCAGCGCGGCCAGCACCGCCCCGGTGAGCGCCGCTCTTCCGACCTTGGCCTTCACGACCGTCCCTCCCCGGTGTCGCACTGATCTCTCGACCCCCCGGTCGACGTGCGACATGCGACATGCGGGGACACCCTGGCCACGAGCCCGGTGGCGCTCGGTCGTCAGCCCATTGCGGCAGCCCGTCGCCGTAATTC
>NZ_JBHWVI010000287.1:0-9435 GCF_042737005.1 Streptomyces sp. NPDC060027 | reverse complement strand
GTCCGGACGGCCGCCGCGTCGTCCCGGGTTACCCGGTCCGGGCGATTCAGTCGGCTTCGAGCCACTCGCCGTCCCGCATGAGGTCGCGTCCGGAGATCTCGTCGGCCTCGCGCCAGGCCTGCACGCGCTGCGCTGTGCCGCCGAAGTACTGGCAATGGACCGTGAGTTGACGCGGTCGAAACCGGTCCTGGCGGCGAACGCGTCGCCGGAACCGTCCGGCAGCTCCTCGGCTTCGAGCGTCCGGACGGTGCCGTCGATCATGACCACGTCGCGGGTGGCCCGATGCCGGGCCGTACCGTGCCGGTCGCCCGCAGGTTCCGGCCCGTGGGCTGCCGGCGGGGGGCGGCAGCACGGTAGTACCGTCCCGGAGGGGGCTCAGTGTGACGGGCCGGGCGGGTGCGACGGGGTTCCCGACGGGGTCCCGCCTCCCGTGATCTCGGCGAGCCGGGCCGCCGCCGCGCTCAGCAGCATGTCGAGCGCCGTCGGATACGCGCTGCGCCGCATGTCGAGCACGAGGTGGCGGGACGTCGCCGCGATGTTGGGGTGGCTGTCGGCGGGCAGCCGGGCGTACATCGCCCGCCACACACCGGCCTCGGCCTCGCGCGCGGCGCGGGGCAGGGCGACGCTCGCGGCGTCCAGGGCCGCGAACGCGAGCGCCTGGTCGACGAAGGCGTGGTAGATCCGTACGGCCTCGGGGTCGGGGAATCCGGCGCCGCGCAGCACGCCGAGGATCGCCTCCACCGCCTCGATCTCGTGGACGCGGCCGGTCACCCGGTAGGAGCTGAGGACGGCGGCCTGCGGATGGGCGAGGGAGCCGGAGTGCACGCGCAGGCCGAGGTCCCTGAGGTCGGCACGCCAGTCCCCCGTGGGGTTCCAGGTGCGCAGGGTCCGGCCGATGAGCTCGTCGGCGATGGCGAGCAGCAGGTCGTCGGTGTCGCGGAAGTAGCGGTACAGGGCGCTGGGGTCGGCGCCGAGGGCCAGGCCGAGGCGGCGGACGGTGAGCGCGTCGGCGCCGTGCTCCTTGAGCAGGCGCAGGGCGGTCTCGACGATCAGTTCCTCGGAGAGGACGACGCCGGTCTTGGTGGGGCGTCGGCGCCGCCGGGCGGCGGGCGGGACGACTCGGTCGTTCGTGGACGTCATGGGGTCTCCCTCCGGTGCGGGCACCTTATGTCAACGGCGTTGACCTGTTAAGGCCGCGGGCAGTTTCATTTCCGGTCATCGGGCCGGATTCAGGCCCCGGGTGCGATCGGAGCTGGTCATGACGCAGAAGCCGTACGGTGTGGACCCCCCGTCCTTGCGCAGGACTCTCGGCGTCGTGGACGGTGTGGCCATCGCCGCCTCCAGCACGGCGGCGACGACCAGCATCGGTATCGGCCTGGGGGTGACCGCAGGGGTGGTGGGGCTGCATCTGCCCGCGATCATGCTGCTGGCGTTTCTGCCGGTCCTCGGGATCGCGGGCGCCTTCTCCCGGCTGAACCGGGTCGAGCCGAACGCGGGCAACGGCTATGTGTGGGTGGGCCGTTCGCTCAGCCCCTGGCTCGGGTTCCTGGTCGGCTGGGTGAGCATCGTGGCCACGGTGGCGTTCCTCGCGTACACCACGGCGGTGACCGGTTCGGCGATGATCCAGCTCGCCGGTGAGGCGGGCCTGCGCACGGTGGCCGGGCTGACGCTCGATCCGGGCTCGACCGCCCAGACCACGGCCGTGGGTGTCCTGGTCCTGGTCGCCGTCACACTCACCGCGGTGACGGGCGTCAAAACCGCCGCGCGGCTCCAGAGCGGACTGCTGGTCTTCGAGTACGTCGTCCTGCTGGGCTTTTGCGGATACGGCATCGTGACCGGCCCGCACCCCTTCAGCCTGAGCTGGTTCGACCCCTTCCAGATCCCCTCGGCGACGGCGCTGGCGCAGGGGCTGCTGCTGTCGGTGTTCTGCTACTGGGGCTTCGAGGCGGCGTTCACCGTGAACGAGGAGGTGCGTGATCCGCGGGACGCCTCGCGGGCCGGGACCATCACGCTGGTGACCATGCTGGGGCTCTTCCTGCTCGGCTCCGTCGCCTTCCAGCGCGTGCTGTCCGAGGACGAGTTGGCCGGGCACGGCGCCGAAGGGCTGGCCTTCCTCGGGAACCGGCTCGCCGACCAGCCGTTGGCCGCTCTGCCGCTGGTGGCGCTCATGTTCTCGGCCGTCGCCTCGCTGCAGGCCGGGGTGATCCCGACGGCGCGCGGAATGTTCGCGATGAGCCGGGACCGGACGCTCGGGCCCGTGTGGTCCAGGGTCAGCGCCCGGTACGGGACTCCGGCGGTCGGCACGCTGCTGATCGGCGCGATGGCGGTCGTGGTGGCCACGCTCTCCCTGGTGATTCCCCGGCTGGCCGACATGATCATGGCGACGGTCAGCGCGGTCGGGATCGTCGTGGCGCTGTCGTACGCGCTGACCGCCCTCGCGGCCGCCGCCCGTTTCCGCGGACTGCTCCGGGAGGACTGGCGGGAGGGGATACGCGCGGTCGTCCTCCCCACCCTGAGCGCCGTGGCGCTGCTCGGCCTCGGCGGCTATCTGGCCTGGTCCTTCTACACCTCGGCCGATCACTTCGAGGTGAGCGCGGACAACGGCTGGTTCCTGCTGCTGGCCCCCACCGTCATGATCGTCTCGGGTTTCGTGGCCGCCGCGTGGGCCAAGTGGGTCCGCAAGTCCCCGTACTTCACCACGGGACGGGGCACCGACGCCGACGCGCCCCAGCTCCTGGCCACCCCCAACTGAGCACTTCAGGCCACCTCGACCAAGGAAACGGAACCATGCACGCTGACCTTCTCTTCACCGGCGGCCCGGTGTTCACCCCCGAGGGCCGCACCGCGACCGCGGTGGCCGTCACCGGCGAGCGGATCACCGCCGTCGGAAACTCCGAGGTCCATGAACTGATCGGCCCGGACACCGAGGTCGTCGACCTGGCCGGGCGGCTCCTGCTGCCCGGGTTCCAGGACGCGCACGTCCATCCGGTGCCCGCGGGCCTGGAACTCACCCAGTGCGATCTGACCGGTGCGAAGACGGCCGAGGACACCGTGGCGGCCGTCCGCGCGTACTCCGACGCCCACCCCGAACGGGAGTGGATCACCGGCGGCGGCTGGTCCATGGAGGCTTTCGAGGGCGGCACTCCGACCAAGGAGCTGCTGGACGCGGTCGTACCGGACCGGCCGGTGTACCTGCCCAACCGGGACCACCACGGCGCCTGGGTCAACAGCCGCGCCCTCGAACTCGCCGGGGTCACCCGGGACACCCCCGACCCGGCGGACGGACGGTTCGAGCGGGACTCCTCGGGCGAGCCCACCGGCATGCTGCAGGAAGGGGCCATGCAGTCCGTCGGCCGGCTCACCCCCGCGGCCACCTCCGCCGACCGGCTCGCCGCGCTGCTGCACGCCCAGCGGCATCTGCACGCGCTCGGCATCACCGCCTGGCAGGACGCGATCGTCGGCACCTTCCTGGGCATGGAGGATCCGTCCGAGGCGTACCTGACGGCGGCCCGCGAAGGGTCGCTGACCGCTCGGGTGGTCGGCGCCCTGTGGTGGGACCGGGCGCGGGGTGCCGAGCAGATCCCCGAACTCGTCGAGCGGCGGGCCGCGTTGAACCACGGCCGGTTCAGGGCGACCAGCGTCAAGCTGATGCTGGACGGCGTCGCCGAGAACGGCACCGCCTCGCTGCTCGACCCCTACCTCGACAAGTGCGGCTGCGCCACGGCCAATCGGGGCAAGAGCTTCATCGATCCCGCTCACCTTCCCTCGTACGTCACCGCGTTGGACGCGCTCGGGTTCCAGTGCCACTTCCACGCGCTGGGCGACGGTGCCGTCCGTCACGCCCTGGACGCGGTCGAGGCGGCGCGCAAGGCGAACGGGCCGAGCGACACCCGTCCGCATCTGGCGCATCTCCAGGTCGTGCACCCCGACGACGTGCCGCGCTTCGCGCAGCTCGGCGCCACGGCGAACATCCAGCCGCTGTGGGCCGCGCACGAACCGCAGATGGACGAGCTGACGATCCCCTTCCTCGGGCCCGAACGCGCCGCCTGGCAGTACCCGTTCGGGGCGCTGCTGCGCTCCGGCGCGCGGCTGGCGGCGGGCAGCGACTGGCCGGTCAGCAGCCCCGACCCGCTCCAGGGCATCCATGTCGCGGTCAACCGGGTGAGCCCGGACGAGCCGGGGCCGGTGTTCCTGCCGGCCGAACGCATCGACCTGACGGCCGCGTTGACGGCGTACACCGCGGGAACGGCGTACACCAACCATCTCGACGACACCGGGAGCGTGCGGGCGGGCGCCCTCGCGGATCTCGTCGTCCTGGACCGCGACCCCTTCGCGGGACCGCCGGAGGCGATCAAGGAGACCGGGGTCGCGCTCACCTATGTCGGAGGGGAGCGCGTGTACGCGGCGCCGGACGCCTGAATCACGCCGACGCGAGGTACCTGAACCACCCGTCGCAGAGGCTCGTACCCCGGCCCCGGAACGAGGGTTTTCCCCGGCACGGCTCCGATGAGTTCACCCCGGCCGGGTGCGGGGGGCACCCCGGCCAGGTGCCGGGGAGTTCACCCCGGCCGGGTGCCGGGTGCCGGCGGGTCACGACCTGCGGAGCATGCGATTGGCACCCGCGGCGGCCGTCGTCGCCAGGAGCCAGCCGAGGCATACGAGGACGGCTGCCGCCCACTGCAGTCCGCCCCGAGGACTGAACGCTTCCTCCTGCCCGAAGTCGACCAGCGGCAGCACCAGGTCGAAGGTGTAGATCGCGGCCTGGAAGTGGGGCGGCTTGGCCGGGTCGACCGCCTGCGGGGGCCAGCGCGTGAACATCAGGATCCCGCTGAACATGATCGCGCACAGCCACCACACGGCCCGCAGGGGACGGTAGCCGTAGCCGACGGTCAGATCCTGAAGCCCGCTCCACACCCGCCCCGGCCACGCCAGAGTGGTGCGCCTGCGGCGTTGCTTGGCGAGCAGCACGGTGCGGGCGTCGGCGTCGTGCCCGTGCAACCGGTAGGCCGCGGCGAGTTGCTCGTACGGCTGTGGGGTGAAGCCCTCCGGATCGCGAGCGAGGAGCGGAAGCCGCTCGACGGCGGGGAGTTGGGGGAGCAGGCTGTCGTAGACGACGCCTTCCAGCCGGACGGCGTACGGCCAGGAGTCCGGCGCGCCGCGCAGTATGGTCAGCCGGGTGTGACTGAGGTCGACGACGCCGCGTATGGACTCGCGCGGGGTCAGGGCGAGTTCGGACGCCGTGGAGCGGCGGCAGGTGAGCGCGGGTGAGCCGGAGGGTACGTCTATGGCGGCGTCCTGGAAGCAGATGCGGCTGCGTACGGTGACGCTGCTGATGGTGATCCGGCCGCGGGCCGTGAACCCGTCGCAGCAGTTGAACACCGCGCCGACCGCGATGCCGTGGGCCCGCAGCGCCGGGCCGTGCTCGGCGGTCAGCGAGGCCTCCTCGAAGAGGGCGCCACCACCCACCTGGGCGTCGCAGAGATCGACCGTCCCCTCGGCGACGAGCCCGCCCCGGCAGTTCAGGTCCCCGCCGATGTGCAGTCTGTTGGCCTTGAGCGCCGTCCCGTCCGGGTTGATCAGTTCGGCGCGCTTGAGGACGACACTGCCCCGCACGGAGGTGTCGCGCAGGTCCGTGCAGCCGTCCACGCGCAGCCCCGTGCCCGCCTGGATGTCCCCTCCGACCGTGGCGCACAGGAGTTGCAGCGCCCGTTCTCCGCGTCGCTCGCCGTGTCCCTTCAGGCGGCTGTTCTCGAGGTGCAGGGTGCCGCCGATCGAGGCGCCGTAAAGGTCGATGGGCCCCTCGAAACGGCAACCGGAGATCTCGCACTTCCAGCCGGTCGTGAGGCCCACGGCCGACAGGCCGGGCAGCACGCAGTCCCGTAACTCCAGGGCCCCCAACGCGGCCCCGTCGAGGCACGGAACCTGTTCGAAGCGGCAGTCGTGCAGTCGCAGGGTCCCCGCGACGACAGCCTCGGCGAGATCGAGGCGGCCGGTGATCGTCACGCCCCTGAGTCGCAGCCGCGGCAGCTGTCCCGCCTCGGCCGTCGGCGGCGCCAGCAGCAGCCCGCGGACGGCGGCCGCCCGCACCTCGCCCCGGTCCTCGAACCACTCCCCCCGCCGGAACGCGGCCCACATCTCCCGCTCGTTCCCGCTCCAACCACCCGGCCCGAAGCTGCCCGTCACGTCAACTCCCCTTCCACCAAAGGAAACCGGGTGCATCGCTACCCCAGAGGCGCAGGGGACAACCTGAGGCACCGGTCACTTCCTGTACACCTGTCCATGTATAGTGGACACTTGTCCATGAAATTCCGACGCGCAACGGAGCCTGCCGACGATGGAAACAGTCGCGAACGTGCTGGTGGGCCTGGTGGCCGCACTGCACGTGTACATCCTGGTGCTGGAGATGTTCCTGTGGGAGAAGAAGCCGGGGCGGGGGCTCCATGGATTCGACCCGCGGACGGCCCGGGCGACCGCGCCGCTCGCCGCGAACCAGGGGCTCTACAACGGCTTTCTGGCCGCGGGCCTGATCTGGGGGCTGATCGCCGCGGACCCGACCGGGCATGACACGCAGGTCTTCTTCCTGTCCTGCGTGGTGATCGCGGGCGTGTACGGATCGGTCACCGCGAACCGCCGCATCCTCTTCGCACAGGCCCTGCCGGGCGCGCTCGCGCTGGCCGCGGTCCTCGTCACCGGATGACGCCCGACGACCCGCGCGCCGCCCGGACCCGCGCCAAACTGCGGCAGGCGCTGCTGGAGGAGTGCGCCGAGCATCCGCTGGAGGAGATCGGCGTCGCCGCGCTGGTGCGGCGGGCCGGGGTCGGCCGGGCCACCTTCTACGTGCACTACGCCGACCTGGAGGCGCTGGCGGTCGACGCGTGCGCCGATGTCGTACGGGAGGCCGTGGAGGCGCTGCACGCCTGGCGCGGACGGCCCGACCCGGTGTCCGCGCCTCCCGCCCTGCGCGCCTTCTTCACCGAACTCGCCCCGCACACAGGTCTCTACCGCGCCCTGCTGAGCCCGGGCGGCGGTGGCCCGCTGGGCCGCGTGCTCCACCACGACCTGCGGGCCCGCAGCCTCGCCGAACGGACCCTCGCCGGGGCGCCGGACGCCCCCCTCGTCGCCTCCGCGGTCGCCGCCACCTTCGCGGGCGTCCTCGCTGACTGGCTGCACGGCCTGCTGGAGGGCACCCCGGACGCCGTCGCGGACCAGGTCTGGCAACTGCTCGTCGCTCTGCACATGAGCCGGTGACGCTTCGGGCCAGGAACCGCTGAGGTCGGGGTGAGGTACTTGGCCGTCCGGCCCGGGGGCTCACCGTTCCCGGGTTCACCTGCGACAATGCCTCAAGATCCCGTCCACGCCTCGCGCCCGGACAGGCGTCCGCCGTTCGAAGGCTCCTGGAGGCGCCCCGTGCACACCCTCGTTTTCCTGCTGCGGAGCGCGCTGGGCCTCGGCGGCGGCCTGGTGTTCATGTGGGAGCTGAACCGCCAGGCCTCGGGACCGGGCTGGCGAAAGCCGCGGGTCTTCTCCGCGGTGGCCGCTGTACTGCTCGCCGGGCTGTCGGCCGTCTAGGGTCGCCGGTCGACATGCCCCCGTTCCCGTCCGGTCGGGAAACAGCGGGCTTGCCCGAGGGGCCGTTCCTGTAGGTAAGCCCGCCCAGGTGCACGGAGTCAGAGGTCTCGCCTGCCCGGTCTCGCCCGCCCCCGGCGCCCTCGGCGGGGTTTCGCGGGAGTCGGGACGCCCGTCGGGGTCGCCGCCAACGCCTCATCTGCACCCGAGGCCGGGCTTGGCCGCGGGCCAGGCCTCCACCCCGTCGGACGTCCGGATGTACGCCGTGGACCTGTCCGGCGCCAGCCAGAGTCTCCAGTCGTGGTAGCGGTAGCCGGTGTCCCGCGCGTCCGCCGGCATGCGGACGTCCCCGTCGTAGGCGGCGGTCAGCCCCTCGCCGTCGAAGACCCCGCGCGGATCGCGCACGTACAGGTGGCCGCGGTCGCCGAGGTCGAGGAAGTGCGCGCTCTGCCAGTCGCAGTGCTCCGCGCCGACCGAGCTGGTCACCACGGTGGTCGGCACCCGGTGGCCGTCCCGGTCCGTCCAGATCTCGTCCCCCCGCGCCTCGGTGTAGCTCGCCGGGAACTCCGAGGGGTCGCAGGACGCGCTGGTCTCCGGGCCCCAACCCGGGCGCCGTGGCTGGTCCTTGGCGACGACGACGGCGACCTTGGTCCGGCCCTCGACGTCGTACGAGAACAGGACGCGGTCCCCTTCCTCGCGCTCGACCCGGTAGCCCTGCTCCGGCAGGCCGGGCTGGGAGATCTCGAAGTACGCGTTCAGCCCTTCCTCCGGGGTCGAACCGCCGTCACCCTCGCTCCACGTGTCGCCCGCGCCGCCCATGTGGATCGCGCCGTCGCACTCCAGCGCCTGCCCCGCCGAGCCCGACGTCTTCTTCGCCCCCCGCTCGCCGCCGTCCGAGCTCTCCTGGTACGGCAGGTCCAGCGGCCCGGCGTACGGAGTGGCGGGCGGTGTGCCCTTGACCACCAGGCCGTCGCGCTCCCCCGCGCCGCACCCCACCACCGCCAGCCCCACCAGCACCAAGGCCGCCACGATCCCCTTGCGCATCCCCACCCCTGTTCCTCCGACCGCCGTTCGTGCTCCTACGACGCGCGGGTGCGGACGAACGTTCGCCGGTCAGCGCGCGGCCTGGAACGTCCGCCGGTACGCCTGCGGCGAGACGCCGATCGTCGCGTGCAGATGCTGGCGCAGCGAGGCCCCCGTCGCGAAGCCGACCTCGCCCGCGATCCGGTCCACCGACAGATCGCTGGCCTCCAGCAGATGACGGGCCCGGGCGACGCGCTGCTGGATGAGCCAGCGGCCGGGGCTCAGGCCCACCTCGTCGCCGAAGCGGCGGGCGAAGGTGCGCAGGCTCATCCCGGCGTGATCGGCGAGCTCGGTCAGGGTCAACGGATCGCCGAGACGCGTCAGCGCCCAGTCCCGGGTGGCGGCGGTGCTCGCCGTCGAGGGCTCCGGTACGGGCTGCTCGATGTACTGCGCCTGGCCGCCCTCGCGCAGCGGCGGGACCACGCAGCGCCGGGCCACCCTGTTGGCCAGTTCACTGCCGTGGTCCCGGCGGACGAGGTGCAGGCAGATGTCGATGCCGGACGCGGCGCCGGCCGAGGTGAGGATGTCGCCGTCGTCGACGAACAGCACGTCCGGGTCCAGGTCGACCCGCGGGAAGCTGCGCCGGAACTCGTCCGCCACACACCAGTGCGTGGTCGCCCGGCGCCCGTCCAGCAGCCCGGCGGCGGCCAGCACGAACGCGCCCGTGCAGATGGAGACGATGCGGGTGCCCGGGCGGATGAACGCGAGGGCGGCGGCCACCTCGTCGGAGAGGCCGGTGGTGATCGCGGCCGGGGTGGCGGCCGCCCGCACCCCGGGGTGCCCCGG
>NZ_JBHWVI010000286.1:0-9503 GCF_042737005.1 Streptomyces sp. NPDC060027 | reverse complement strand
ACTTGGGCAAGCTCCTCGCGGTCCATGATCACGTATCGCCGGTTGGTACGGCGTTCTTCTGGGCGCCGCTTCTGCAACACCCCGCGGTCACGCAGAGCGGCGATGGCATTTTCCACCGACGCCCGGCTGATCCCGAGGGCGTCGGCGAAGTCCGCCTGCGACGGCCCTTCGACTGAGCCCTGCGTGGCGATCGTTGTGACGCGCTGTCCGTCACGGCGGCGCGTGTCGTAGTAGCCGAAGTGGTTCGCGAGGAACAACAGGAGCTTGGCGACCCGTGACAGGGGGGGCAGCCTGTTCGCTCCGTACACCGTCTCCGCGGCGTGCAGGCGGCGCATGCTCATGCGTCCGAGGGCGTAGGCGAGACCCGGGCCGTGTACTGCGGTGAGCTGGGCGATGTCCACAGGAGCGATTACCAGCGCGGCGCTGTCGTCCGACAGAACCGTTACCCGCGTCTGGGAGTCCTTTGCACCGGTCCAGTCACCGATCAGCGCGCCTGGCCCCCAGAGTCGCGCCATACCGTCCGGGAAGTCCTCTCGTACGCACCCGCGCTCCAGGAGGAACAAGCGCCCCATGTCACTGCCGAAACACACGTCGCCTCGCCTGTTGGTGATCAACCTGGCCCGGAACGCGATCTCACGGATGATGTCTTGCGACAGGTCCTGCCCTCCGAAGACAGCCTCTGCGGAGGAGAGGACCGCCAGACGTACGCCACGACGGGTCGGGGCATACACCACCCGACGGCCGGGCTGTTCGGGCTCTTCGATCGCCACCGCCATCACCGACCGGTCGACGTCGATACGGCCGTAGGCACCGATGACGGCACTTTCGGCTGCCCAGAGGCAGATGCCGACGAGACGGTCGGCATGGCAGGGGCCACGGTCTCGGCGGGCGTGCGCTGCGGCTCGCTGAGCAGGGACACCATCGGGTTGAGCGCGCCCACCAGTGTCGCCAGTGCCACGAGCACGGCGACGACCCGCGCCGGCGTGTTGGACAGGCGACGGATCGCATAGCAGGCCGCGGCCAGCACCGCGAGGAAAATAAGCAGGATCGTGAGGTTCGCGTCCAACGCGACACCATCCACTTCTGAGACAGGTCTTTGATCGCGGAGGGCATCGGGTGGTTAGTCCGAAACCCCTGCCGCGTACACGGAATTGGGTGCATCAACGAGAGAGGACCTCGAAAAGGTCCACTATCGACTTAGCGAAGAATCTTACGGCATGAGCGAAGGCGGTCGATAACTCAGCCACCGCAGACAGGAGTTCAGGAGGCCGACTACCTTACGCGTATTCACCATGCGGCTCCGCGAAGCAACTTGTCGGACTCGCTCCGCTCAGCGGCACGCTCCCCTGAACGCAAGGAGCCCCACCCCGTAGGGCGGGGCCTCGCGAAGTTCAACGCCAGGCTCCCGGGGAACCACCCCCGGGAGAGCCCAGCAGCGCTGATGCAGCCCAATTCCGTTAAGCCGTGTCTCAGCGATGACAGTTAACCCCCACCCAGGTTGAAATAATCCCTACGCGTAGGGATATCTACCCTGCAACCACGGAGAATCCCTACTCGTATGGATTCTGAAGCATGATTCTCCAAAACTCCGGGGGCACCCTCTCGTGAATCCCTATGGGTAGGGATCTTCCAGACCCCTCGCAGGTGTGGAGGACCACCGATTACGCCTCCCCTGGTGCTACGTTTTTGGGGGTAGCCAAGTCAAGGGCAGGGTGACCGTCGCAGGAGAAGGAGCGCCGACGGCAACGAGAAGCCCATCGGGAGCTGGACCACTCGCCCTGCCGAAGAACACCGTGCCGCCGGAGAACGCCGCCCTGCCGAAGTACGCCGTGCCGTCGGA
Organism: Streptomyces sp. NPDC060027; assembly: GCF_042737005.1. Lineage (NCBI taxonomy): Bacteria > Bacillati > Actinomycetota > Actinomycetes > Kitasatosporales > Streptomycetaceae > Streptomyces > Streptomyces sp. NPDC060027. The sequence continues at coordinate 7,663 of NZ_JBHWVI010000286.1, read as the reverse complement.
GAACGCCGCCGCGTCGAAGGACACCGTCCCGCCGGAGAACTCCACGCTGCCGAAGGACACCGTGCCGCCGGAGAACACCGCGCCGCCGAAGTACGCCGTGCCGCCAGAGAACACCGCGCAGTCGAAGGACACGATGCGGCCGGAGAACGCCGCGCCGCCGAAGGACACCGTGCCGCCGGAGAACGTCGCACCGCCGAAGTCCATGTCGGCGTCGATGGTGACGCCGGTGAGGTCGAGGTCGTAGCCCTGCCAGGAGCGCTGGGTTCCCTGGGGGCGTCGGTAGTGGTCGCCGATGAGGCGCAGGATGGTGTGCCGGACCTTGCGGAAGGCCAGGTATCGGTGGTGTTACTCCTGGTGGGCAGGATCATCGCCAGGGTCGGGGGTGAACGGGAGCTGGAGGTAGGCGCACAGGACGTCGATGCACGTCTGGCGCAAGCCGTCGTCGGGGGCGTCGTCGGCGAGGCCGGCCAAAGCGTGGACGCCGCCGAGCCGAACGGCCGGGGAGTCCGAGCCGAGTTTGTCGACAGCCTGGGAGAACCGCTCGGTGTGGAGCCGGGTGCCATCGCGGTGGGCACCGGCCTCGTCCACGCGTTGGCGGCAGTAGGCGACCACCAAGGCGACGAGCGCGCCAGCCCCGGCGACCACCCCGAAGGAGAGCTTCACCAGATCGAACAACGTCTTCGCGTCGAGCTTCGAGGTGCTGTCGACCTCCTGGATGTTCAGCAGGACGACCAGGCTGTAGAAGACACTGCCCGCTGTCAGGAGCGCAGCAGCGAAGGTGACTGTCAGGGCCCAGCCGACCTTCCACAGTCGTAACTCCCGGTCGTCCTAGGCTGATCGCGGCCGTCGCATGACTGTCATGAGGATGAAGACAAGGCCCGAAGACTTGCAGTTGCGGCGCCCTCCGGTAGATCAGAGCCGCGAACGACCGTTTCCGCCCCCTCGCTTGATTGGACTGCGTCCCGCTTTGGCTCATCCCGGAGCCGACTGAGACGACCCGGTCCGTCGAACCTGACATCACATCAGGACTGGAGCGGTCGACGGCGCAGGAGACAGGGAACTGAACGCCTGGGCGCGCTCCGCACGTTGCAGGAAGAGCGTCTACGTCCTGAAGATTTTTTGCCGCTCAATTAGCCTGCTGAGCAGGGGGTTTGCTCGACTTGACACTAACGGGTGAGTGGTGAGTAAGCCCACAAAACCCCAGTTGCATTGGGCTTTTTGGACATGCGTGGAGAAGGATTCTGTCCAGCCCCGTAGGGTCCGCCGGACAACTTTCCACGGTCTTCCGGCGGACCCCCCTGCGGGCCCAGTGTTCCCTTGAAGAGACAGGACCACGTAATGGACCCTACTCAGCCTCTCCAGTCCTCGGTGACCCTTTCGAAGGCGATCCTCGTCACGCTCCTTGCCCTGATTGCCACTAATTGCGGCTTCGCCGTGGGCATCTTCGCTGGGACTGTGGGCCACCTCACGCCGTACGCGGCATCAGTTGCCGGTGCCGCTGCCACCGTTGGGGCGTTCAGCATTGGCATGGGAGTCGTGAAGTTCCTCCGGAGCACCACATAGATCGGCACCCGGGCCCTGGTCGTGCTCCTAGCCGACCCGGCCGACGTGCCGAGCGTTCTGCGGGCTGCGTCCTGACGCGGTTCTGAACAGAGGCCGTTTCCGCCCGCTCGACTCCTTGCACAGAGTGCGGAGACTCGCACGAGTGCACGAGGGACGCGGGCGGAACCGGTGGGCCCACTGGGATGTCCCGGAGGTCATGGATAGTGATCTGCTCAACACGGCGGCCAGCGCTGCGGGTGCTGTGGTCCTCCTCTTCCTGGGGGCGTGGGAGAACGACAGACGGAACAGCCGGACCGAGGCCCGCAAGGAAGCGGCTTCGGACCGGGCCGCGTTGGAAGCGCAGGCGAACGAACTGGTTGCCGCAGTGCTGGCGGTGAAAGTAGCGGGCAACACCCATGACCACCTGTACGGCGGATGGAGGGCCAGAGGGATCGTCCTTCTGCGAGGAGTCCTCGGGGGTGGCGCGGCCTATGCCGGGTTCAGGGAGCGGGGATCCTCAGCCGTCTGGGCAGGCTACGGGGAGCTTGCCCGCGTGATCGGTCAGTGGGACCAGGTGAGCGCGACGTCGGCGGCAGCACTGGCGGCGCCCCTCAGCCGACTCGGGACGGCCGTCGCACCACTGATGAGGCGCCAGGAGCCGGGGCTGGCCGCAGCGGTCGAAGAAGTCTTCACGTCGGTCACCGACCACTACGACGACGGGGATCGGGTCACCAGGTCCCTGGATGCCTTCCACGAGGCACTGCGCCCCGCACTTGAACCGCCGGCTCGCCCGCGACGCTGGAGGACAGCCGTCTCCCGGGGAGACCATCAAAGCTGACGGCCAACCCACCCCTGCGGGTGCCCGCGACTCGATACCTCTCTTCTCCTTCACTTCCGGCGTCGGGGCGCCGCCCGCACGGTGGACCCGCTTCCGGCATGGCCTGCGAGAAGCGGCCACCGGCAACCTGCTCTCCTCCACCACCAGGCGGTGGCCCGCGAGGGACCGTCATGACGAGCCGTAGGAATTCCTACGGTTCAGAGGTCGGCTCGCGTCCCCGCGCCGAGGGGTGCCACAGGGAAGTAGTCGGCGTGCCGGAGCTCGGGAGGCGACCCCTTGAATTCCAGGTCAGACGCCCGCACCGTCACCGTCGGCCGCCTCCTGGAGGCAAGTTGTAGGGCAACTTGCAGGGCCACTTGTACGGCAAGTTGTAGAGCAAGTCGGGGCTACCTCATGCCCCGCCCCCTGGACTGGTCCGGCTGCGGGTGCACGGTGGCGGCCTGCTTCGCCTGCTGGGCCTGCTGGTGGGCCCAGCGTGCTGTGACCTCCCGGTCGTATAGCTGCGGGAACTTCTCGGCGATCGTGACGCGCAGGGCCTTCTCGGCGCGGGCGTCGGCGGCCTGGCTGCGGTTGCGGGCGGCGTACTCCCGGAACTCGCCCGCCTTCTGGGTGGCCCGGCCGACGTCGTCACGGTCCCGCTTGTCCATGCTGTGGCCGCGCCGTTCGGCGACGGAGCGCATCTCCACGAGCCGCTCGGCGACCTTCTCCACGCTGGCGGGCGGCACCGGCGTGCTCGCCACACCGAAGCTCTCGGCGAACCGGCTCTGCTGCACCTGCTCCCATGCCTCCCGCAGTGCCTGCCGGGCGTCCTGCTTCGCGTCAGCCTCCATCTGGAGGTACGCGGCGCGCTCTCCGGACAGGCGCCCGGTCAGCTCGCGGTACTCCTTCAGAGACGTCCCCGCCAGACGCAGCGCGATACGGCCCTTGCCCTCGCTCTCGGCGACCTTGACCAACTGCCGGGCGCGGTCGTCGACGTGGCTGGCTGCGGCGAACGCGGTCTGCAGGTGCTCCCGTGCGGTGGCGACATGGACGTCCGCCTGGTCGAGGACCTCCCCGGCCTCGGTGGCGAACTGCTGCCCACGAGTGGGCTGTCCGGTGGCCTTCTCCTGGTCGAGGCGCGCGGCGAGTTCCCGGGCCTTGGTCTCCGCCTCGGCGGCGGTGGCCTCGGCGTCGGCGGCGAAGCGGTCGCCCTCGGCGATCAGCCGGTTCAGCTCCTGGGGGGAGGCGGTGCCGTAGATGCGCTTCGTCCAGGACGGAACCGTGCGTTCCTCGACGCCAGCCTTGATGCGGGCGAGCAGCTGCTTGGCCTTCTCCTCGGAGCGCCGGGACTGCTCCTCGCGCTGGGCTTCGCTCTGCGCCTGGCGGTGGGAGAGGGACACCGACTTGGCCCGCCCGTGTCGCGCCATGCGGGTCTGCCGGAGCCTGCGGTCGGCGTCGGCGCGGGCCTCCTCGGCGGACAGGTCGCGCTGCCGGGGAAGCGGCGCGGGGGCCGGGGGTTCCTGCAGAAGGTCGGAGACCATGCCGTCGGGCCGGGACTGTCCCAGGAAGCGGGCGAAGGCGTCGATGGCGCGTTCCAGGCGTTCCTTCTCGGTGCGGGACTCCCCGAGTCGGGTCCGGGTCTTCTCGTCCTCGAGGACGGCCAGCGGCAGCCACAGGTGGTTCTGGTGCCGGGCCCGGGTGATGCCGGGGTACGTGGCGAACGCGTTCGCGCCGTGCCCGTACATGAGCGAGGTGTTGCACGTCAGGCCCTGGCTCGCGGCGATCGTCATCGCGTAGCCGAGGGACAGCGCGCCGCCGGCGACCTTCTGCGGTGTCACCCAGCCGGACTCGTGGCGGTAGCCGTCGGAGGCCTTGGCGTCCCTGACCCGCCAGGTGATCTCGACACGGTGGTTGTCGTCCAGCGCCGTGACGACGGCCCGGTAGCCGTTGAGCATGTCCGGGCCCTCGCCGCGGCGGCTGCGGTAGTCGTTCTCCCGTACGCGGACGATGTCGCCCACGGCGAGGGTGAGGGTGTCGCCGCCGGGCAGGGCGTAGGCGTGCTCGTCGCCGAGTTCGCCGGCCTCGCGGCGGATCGCCTGCGCGCCGAGGTTGAGCGCGTCGACGTCGCTGTTGCGGGCGGCGAGCACCACCATGCTGGCGATGAAGTCGTGCGGGTCGGCCCACTGCTGAAGGCGCAGTTCGTCCCATGCCATGAGGATCTGGGAGCGGGCCTCCTGGGCGGTCTCGGCGGGGTGTACGCGCCCGCCCTCGGCGAGCATCTGCAGCGCCAGTTCGTGTTCTCCGGTGCGCCAGACGTCCAGTGCGGCCCGTTCGGCGGCGTCCTCCTGGCGGCGGTTCTCGGTGAGGGTGAGTCCGTGGACCAGGCGGTGGGCCTCGCGGAACCAGCCGCCGGGGCCGATCGCCTGCAGCTGCAGGTGGTCGCCGATGCCGACGACCTTCGTGCCGGTGCGCGCGGCCTCGGTCATCAGCGCGGCCGCCGCGCGGTCGTCGACCATCGTCGCCTCGTCCACGACCAGGACGTCGATGCCGCGCAGCCCGTTGCCGTTCTCGATCTCGCCGAGCCAGGCGGCCACGGTCCGGGTGGGGATACCGGAAGCGTCGGTCAGGTTCTTCGCGGCGACCGCGGCGAGGGTCGCGCCGGCGTACGTGGTGCCGGTGGCGTCCCAGCCGATCCGGCACGCCTCCATCAGCGTCGACTTGCCCGCGCCCGCGACGCCGACGATGGCGTCGATGCCGTGCCCGGCGGTTAGCACCCGGGCCACGGCGGCGGACTGTTCCTCGGACAGCTCGAACCCAGCGGCGACTTCGAAGACGTCGATGGCGGCCGCGGCCTGGTCGCCGGTGAGCTGCACGGAGCCGCTGTCGAACCGCTCCAGCGCCTGCGTGCGGACGCTCTCCTCGGCGTCGAGGATGTCCTGGGTGGTGTAGCGGTCGATGGACGACATGACGGTGGAGCCGATGGTGGGCACGCGCACCGCGTAGCCCTCGGCCGCCAGGACGTCGTCGCACAGCCGCTCCAGGCTGTCCGGGTCCGCGTCGATCCCGAACTCCAGCGCGTTCGCCACGGCCGCCAGGAGCTGCGCGCGGCTGAACGTCTTGTCGTTCGCGGTCAGCCCCTCCTTGGGGTCGAACACGACGGCCGCGATGTCGCCGGGCGGCGGGATGCGCGGGCTGGCGCCGGGCCCGTCGACACCGGTGCCGCCGTCCGAGCCGGGCGGGCCTAGCGGACCAGGGGCGGCCGCGGCCACCATCGCGTCGACGTCGTCGGCGACCTGTTCTGCCCGCTGCCTCCAGCTCTCGCGCATCGTGGCCGCGTCGACGTCGAGCTTGTCGCGTTTGGTCGCCATGGAGACGGCCTGCTTCTCCTGGCGGCTGGCGTCGGCGCCGGCCTTCTCGTCGACGAGCGCGGCCCGGCGGGAGAAGTGGTCGCGCACCTGCTCGGGGATGCCGACGATCTCCCAGGCGCCGGTGCGTTCGTTGCGCACGCGCCGTACCCCGAAGTGCTCGTACATGAGCGCGCGGACACGGGCCTTGAAGTAGGCATCCACGGCCGAGGCGTGGCGGTGCAGATCCTGCCCGCTGTTGGCGATCGACCGCCACTCGCCGTCCTCGCACAGCGCCATGTTCACGACGGTGACGTGCAGGTGCAGGTGCGGGTCGCCGGGCTCCCCGGCCCGGATCGGGCGGGCGCTCTGGTGCTCGACACTCCAGGCGAGCAGTCCCCCGGTGGCCAGCCGCACCGGTTCGCCGTCCTTGCTGCCGACCGCGTACCCGGCCCACCGCTCCATCTGCCGGAAGGTGTCGTCCTTGGCCTGGTGGACCAGCTCGCGCAGCTTCTCCGCCGGGAGCAGGCCCATCAGTGCCTGCAGCACGCTGTCGGACTTGGGGAGGTCGAGGACCACGTCCCAGCCCCGGACACGGTCGTCGACACGGAGGTCTTTGTTCTCCCGTGCCGTGGCGAGTTCCGTTTCGCCATAGACGTCGTCCAGGGAAATCCCGGCGGCACGCGCGAGTTTGTGAAGGGTGGTCACCTGCATCCGGTGCATGTCACCGAAGTGATGAACGTTGCGCTGCTGCTGCTCGAATACGCGCTTCTGCTTCGGCTTCCCCTCTAACAGTTCGCCCGGCTCAACGCCCTTTTCCTCGGCAGCCTTTTCGATGGCCTCGACAAGCCGGGCGGTGGTCAGCTGAGCCTTTTCGTGTGCGCGCACCGAAGTGCGGGACTTGATCAGGCGGGCGCCGGTCTCGGGATGGCAGCCGGCCATCAGGAGTCGGGCGGCCTGCTTGTCCTCCTCGTCGAGCTCGGCTCCCTCGATGAGCCCAACGACCTCCAGGCCGCTGCCCATCCAGACCAGAGCGGATCCGCTCTCGGGTCGCAGTCGGTAGTCGACAGCCTGGTCCTCGTCATCGTCCAAGACGACGCCGTCGGACTCGACCACGTCGCATCCGGTCTGCTGCTTGAGCCGGTACTCGACCTGCACGTCCTCCGTGATCTTCGTAACCCAGGTCACCGGCCGCGCCTCCCCGTGCCGTGCGTGTGTTTCTCACCCGGCCTGCCGGGGTTCTCCGCAAGGGGAACCCCCTTTGTCCTCCCCTGCTCTTTGATCACACGTACGTCGCCGTACTCGGCCGCCGCACAGGTGCCAGGCTCTGCCGGACGCGTGGCAGGCCGGACAGGCTGTCCAGCTACGCTCTCGGGCCTCATGCGACGTCTCGTATCGGCCGGTGAACCGGGCTCGGGTCGCTCTCTGAACGCTGCTCTGTTCGCGCGGTGCCCCGCTCGAGGGCGGCGGTTCTCACTTCCAGGTCATGGACTCGGCGGCTCAGCTCTTCAACGCGAGAGAGGACTTCGATCCACTGTTCACTGGGCATCATGGTTACCTCCGGTGGCCCTTGATGCCCTGATATTGGTCCTGGTCACAAGGCCGGAACGGCCCGGACCGCCGCACTTCCCGTGGGACGGGAAACCAATTTCTTTGCTTCCTACCAGGCGGGCACCGGGGCCCATCCGTGACGCTCGCGAACGACGTGAGAGACCGAGGTCCCAGGGCTGTACGGGGCGACCGACAGAAGCCTCTCGAACGAGCGCCTGGGCTGTTTCCCGCGGCGCGTCCTCGACGCCCACGCAGACACGTTCCGTGACTGCCGGTATGCCGGTTGCTACTCGGAGACCCCGACGCGACAGGGATTACAGGGTAAATCGCTGACCTGCGAAAACACCGACAGGGATAAGCGCAGGGCAAAGACAGGGATTACAGGGTTGAACGTTCAACCCTGTAATCC
>NZ_JBHWVI010000285.1:0-9589 GCF_042737005.1 Streptomyces sp. NPDC060027 | reverse complement strand
GTGTCGTTGATCACGTCCATGCGGTGCTCGTCGGCGATGTCGGCGACAGCGTTGACGTCCTCGTCGGAGAGGTCGTGGTCTATCTTGACCAACAGGGGGACGCGCCGGCCGGTGACCGCGCGGTCGGCGGCCTCGCGGACGGCCGTCAGCAGCGGGCGCAGCGACTCCGTGGCCTGGAGGTTGCGCAGACCGGGTGTGTTCGGGGAGCTGACGTTGACCACGAGATAGTCGGCGTGCGCGGCCAGCCGCTCGGTCGACTTCACATAGTCGGCGGCGGCCTCGGCCTCCGGCACGACTTTGGTCTTGCCGATGTTGACGCCCACGACGGTCCGGAAGACGGGAGTACGGGCCGCCAGGCGCTCGGAGACGGCCGCGGAGCCCTCGTTGTTGAATCCCATGCGGTTGATCAGCGCGCGGTCCGGCACGAGGCGGAACAGCCGCTTCCTGGGGTTGCCGGGCTGCGGCTCCCCGGTGACCGTGCCGATCTCGATGTGGTCGAAGCCGAGCATCGACATCCCGTCGACGGCGACGGCGTTCTTGTCGAAGCCCGCCGCGAGTCCGAAGGGGCCGTGCATGCGCAGCCCGAACGCCTCGGTGCGCAGTTCCTTGAAGCGGGGCGCGAGCGCGGCGGCGACGAAGGTGCGCAGGACGGGGACGCGGGCGACGAGCCGGATCCAGCGGAAGGCCAGATGGTGGGCCTGCTCCGGGTCCATCCGCTTGAAGACGAGGTTGAAGAAGAGCTTGTACATGATCATGTCCTCGAAAGAGCCCGGTGGGGCCTCATCAGGGGGCGGGGGCCTCATGAAGAGGGGGACACCGGAGTCCGGTGTCCCCCTCGGGGCCGCTAGTCGCGCGAGGCGATCAGATGCTCGGCGTGTTCCTGGAGCGACCGCACGCCCACGTCGCCGTGGTTCAGCGCGTCGATGCCCTGGACGGCGGCGGCGAGCGCCTGCACCGTCGTCAGGCACGGGACCGAGCGGGCCACGGCCGCCGTGCGGATCTCGTAGCCGTCGAGACGGCCGCCGGTGCCGTACGGCGTGTTGACGATGAGGTCGACCTCGCCGTCGTGGATGAGCTGGACGATGGTCTTCTCGCCGTTGGGGCCCTCGCCCTCGCTCTGCTTGCGCACGACCGTGGCGTTGATGCCGTTGCGCTTGAGCACCTCGGCCGTGCCGGAGGTGGCCATCAGCTCGAAGCCGTGGGCGACGAGTTCCCGCGCCGGGAAGATCATCGAACGCTTGTCGCGGTTGGCGACCGAGATGAAGGCGCGGCCCTTGGTGGGCAGCGGGCCGTACGCGCCCGCCTGCGACTTCGCGTACGCCGTCCCGAACACCGAGTCGATGCCCATGACCTCGCCGGTGGAGCGCATCTCCGGGCCCAGCACCGTGTCGACGCCGCGTCCGTGGATGTCGCGGAAGCGCGACCACGGCATGACGGCCTCCTTGACGGAGATCGGCGCGTCGAGCGGCAGGGTGCCGCCGTCGCCGTTCGCCGGGAGCAGGCCCTCGGCGCGCAGCTCGGCGACGGTCGCGCCCAGCGAGATACGGGCGGCGGCCTTCGCCAGCGGCACCGCGGTCGCCTTCGAGGTGAAGGGGACGGTGCGCGAGGCCCGCGGGTTGGCCTCCAGGACGTAGAGGATGTCGCCGGCCATCGCGAACTGGATGTTGATCAGGCCGCGGACGCCGACGCCCTTGGCGATGGCCTCCGTCGAGGCGCGCAGCCGCTTGATGTCGAACCCGCCGAGGGTGATCGGCGGCAGCGCGCATGCCGAGTCGCCGGAGTGGATGCCGGCTTCCTCGATGTGCTCCATGACGCCGCCGAGGTAGAGCTCCTCGCCGTCGTACAGCGCGTCGACGTCGATCTCGATCGCGTCGTCGAGGAAGCGGTCGACCAGCACCGGCCGGGAGGGGCTGATCTCGGTCGACTCGGCGATGTACGAGGACAGCCGCGTCTCGTCGTACACGATCTCCATGCCGCGCCCGCCGAGGACGTACGAGGGCCGGACGAGGACGGGGTAGCCGATCTCGTCGGCGATGGCCTTGGCCTCGGCGAAGGTGGTGGCGGTGCCGTGCTTGGGGGCCGGCAGGCCCGCCTCGGCGAGCACCCGCCCGAAGGCGCCGCGGTCCTCGGCGGCGTGGATCGCCTCGGGCGGGGTGCCGACGACCGGCACGCCGTTGTCCTTGAGCGCCTGCGCCAGACCGAGCGGGGTCTGGCCGCCGAGCTGCACGATCACTCCCGCGAGGGGACCGGCGAGCGACTCCGCGTGGACGATCTCCAGCACGTCTTCCAGCGTCAGCGGCTCGAAGTACAGGCGGTCGGAGGTGTCGTAGTCCGTGGAGACGGTCTCCGGGTTGCAGTTGACCATCACGGTCTCGTAGCCCGCGTCGCTGAGCGCGAAGGAGGCATGGACGCAGGAGTAGTCGAACTCGATGCCCTGGCCGATGCGGTTCGGGCCGGAGCCCAGGATGATCACGGCGGGCTTCTCGCGCCGCGCGACCTCGGTCTCCTCGTCGTAGGAGGAGTAGAAGTACGGCGTCTTCGCCGCGAACTCGGCGGCGCAGGTGTCGACCGTCTTGTACACCGGGCGCACACCCAGCGCGTGCCGCACCTCGCGCACGACGTCCTCGCGCAGCCCCCGGATCTCGGCGATCTGGGCGTCGGAGAAGCCGTGGCGCTTGGCCTCGGCGAGCAGCTCGGGGCCGAGCTTGTCGGCGGCGGCCAGCTCGTCCGCGATCTCCCTGATCAGGAACAGCTGGTCGACGAACCACGGGTCGATCTTCGTGAACTCGAAGACCTCCTCCTGCGTGGCGCCCGCGCGGATGGCCTGCATGACGGTGTTGATGCGGCCGTCGGTGGGCCGGACGGCCTCGCGCAGCAGCTCGTCCTTGTCGCCGGGCTCGCCGACGAAGGTGAACTGGCTGCCCTTCTTCTCCAGCGAGCGCAGCGCCTTCTGCAGCGCCTCGGTGAAGTTGCGGCCGATCGCCATGGCCTCGCCGACCGACTTCATGGTGGTCGTGAGGGTGGAGTCGGCGGACGGGAACTTCTCGAAGGCGAAGCGCGGGGCCTTCACGACGACGTAGTCGAGCGTCGGCTCGAAGGACGCCGGGGTCTTCTCGGTGATGTCGTTCGGGATCTCGTCGAGCGTGTAGCCGACGGCGAGCTTGGCGGCGATCTTGGCGATCGGGAAGCCGGTGGCCTTCGACGCGAGCGCGGAGGAGCGCGACACCCGCGGGTTCATCTCGATGACGATGATGCGGCCGTCGACGGGGTTGACCGCGAACTGGATGTTGCAGCCGCCGGTGTCGACGCCGACCTCGCGGATGATCGCGATGCCGATGTCGCGCAGCCGCTGGTACTCGCGGTCGGTCAGCGTCATCGCCGGGGCGACGGTGATGGAGTCGCCGGTGTGGACGCCCATCGGGTCGAAGTTCTCGATGGAGCAGACGACCACGACGTTGTCGTTCTTGTCGCGCATCAGCTCCAGCTCGTACTCCTTCCAGCCGAGGATGGACTCCTCCAGGAGCACCTCGGTGGTCGGGGAGAGCGTGAGGCCCTGACCGGCGATGCGGCGCAGCTCCTCCTCGTCGTGGGCGAAGCCGGAACCGGCGCCGCCCATGGTGAAGGAGGGCCGGACGACGACGGGGTAGCCGCCGAGCGTCTCGACGCCCGCGATCACGTCGTCCATGGAGTGGCAGATCACGGACTGGGCGGACTCGCCGTGGCCGATCTTCTCGCGCACGGCCTCGACGACGCCCTTGAAGAGGTCGCGGTCCTCGCCCTTGTTGATCGCCTCGACGTTGGCGCCGATCAGTTCGACGCCGTACTTCTCCAGCACACCCTGCTCGTGCATGGAGATCGCGGTGTTGAGGGCCGTCTGGCCGCCGAGCGTCGGCAGCAGGACGTCCGGGCGCTCCTTGGCGATGATCTTCTCGACGAACTCGGGGGTGATCGGCTCGACGTACGTGGCGTCGGCGATCTCCGGGTCGGTCATGATCGTCGCCGGGTTGGAGTTGACGAGGATGACCCGCAGGCCCTCGGCGCGCAGGATGCGGCACGCCTGGGTGCCGGAGTAGTCGAACTCGGCGGCCTGGCCGATGACGATCGGGCCGGAGCCGATGACCAGGACGGACTGGATATCGGTGCGCTTAGGCACGCTGGCCCTCCATCAGGACTGTTTCCATCAAAGACGTGAAGCGGTCGAACAGGTAGGCGGCGTCGTGCGGGCCGGCTGCCGCTTCGGGGTGGTACTGGACGCTGAAGGCCGGCTGGTCGAGCAGGTGGAGGCCTTCCACCACGTTGTCGTTGAGGCAGACGTGGGAGACCTCGGCGCGGCCGTAGGGGGTCTCGGAGACCTTGTCGAGCGGAGCGTCGACGGCGAAGCCGTGGTTGTGCGCGGTGACCTCGACCTTGCCGGTCGTACGGTCCTGCACGGGCTGGTTGATGCCGCGGTGGCCGTACTTCAGCTTGTAGGTGCCGAAGCCGAGGGCCCGGCCGAGGATCTGGTTGCCGAAGCAGATGCCGAAGAGCGGCGTCTTGCGGGCGAGGACTTCCCGCATGACGGCGACGGGACCGTCGGCGGTCGCCGGGTCGCCGGGGCCGTTGGAGAAGAAGACGCCGTCCGGGTTCACGGCGTAGATGTCCTCGGCGGTGGCCGTCGCGGGCAGCACGTGCACCTCGATGCCGCGTTCGGCCATCCGGTGCGGGGTCATGCCCTTGATGCCCAGGTCGACGGCGGCGACGGTGAACCTCTTCGCGCCGATCGCGGGGACGACGTACGCCTCCTTGGTGGCGACCTCGGCGGCGAGGTTCGCGCCCTTCATCTCGGGCGCCTGGCGCACCTCGGCGAGCATGGTGCCCGCGTCGGGCAGCGCGTGGCCGGAGAAGATGCCGACGCGCATGGCGCCGCGCTCACGCAGATGGCGGGTGAGGGCGCGGGTGTCGATGCCGCTGATGCCGACGACACCCTGGTTGCGCAGTTCCTCGTCCAGCGAGCGCCGGGAGCGCCAGTTGGAGGGCACGCGCGCGGGGTCGCGGACGACGTATCCGGCGACCCAGATCCGCTTCGATTCGGGGTCCTCGTCGTTGACGCCGGTGTTGCCGACGTGCGGGGCGGTCATCACGACGACCTGGCGGTGGTACGACGGGTCGGTGAGGGTCTCCTGGTAGCCGGTCATGCCGGTGGAGAACACCGCTTCGCCGAAGGTCGCCCCCACGGCCCCGTAGGCGCGGCCTTGGAAGACCCGGCCGTCCTCCAGGACGAGTACGGCGGGAAGCGCCTTCTCCCTCTGCGAGGCGTTCCCCTGAGTGGAGGTCGTCATCGTGCGCCTTCCGTTTCCGTCTTGTTGATCATGTCGTTCAGGGTGTCGACCCATTCGTTGTGCTCGGCCGCGCGGTCCGAGCGGAAGCCGGAGTCGAGGAGCCTGTCGCCGTGCGCCCAGGTGACGACGAGGAGTCCGCCCTCGGTGAGGACCTTGCCCGCGATGCCCTTGTCGAGCCGGGCCTCGCGCAGCTGCGAGGCCGGGACGAAGAAGTCGTTCGCACCGGGGCGTACGACGTCCAGTCCCGCGTCCGTCAGGGTGAGCTCGGCCCGGCTGCGGGTGCCCAGGCCGTGCGCCACGATGCGGTCGAGCCACTGTCCGGCGGTGGTGGAGCCGTGGTAGCGGCCGCTCATGCTCAGTCTCGCCGGGCCGGTGTCTTCCGGCGCGGTGGGAAGCTCGGGCAGGTCGCCCTGGAGGGTGCCGCGCCACTTCCAGCCCTCGCGCATCAGCCAGTAGACGAGCGCGATGAAGAGGGCGAGGCCGACGAGCCAGCCGATCCGAGCGGCCCAGTCGGTCACTTCCGCCGACTTCTGTTCGGCGGCCATGGAGATGAGAGGTGTCACGCGAGCTTCCCGTCGACGAGGGTGGCCTTGCCCCGCAGCCAGGTGTGGGTGACCCGGCCCGGCAGCTCACGTCCCGCGTAGGGGGTGTTGCGGCTGCGCGAGGCGAAGCCAGCGGGGTCCACCGTCCCACGGTATGCCGTGTCGACCAGCGTGAGGTTGGCGGGCTCACCTGCCGAGACGGGACGTCCGTGGCCGGTGGCCCGGCCGATCGCGGCGGGCTTGACGGACATGCGGTCGGCGACGCCGGCCCAGTCGAGCAGCCCGGTCTCGACCATCGTCTGCTGGACGACGGACAGCGCGGTCTCCAGGCCGACCATGCCCATGGCGGCGGCGGCCCACTCGCAGTCCTTGTCCTCGTGCGGGTGCGGCGCGTGGTCGGTGGCGACGATGTCGATCGTGCCGTCGGCGAGCGCCTCGCGCAGCGCCATGACGTCCCGCTCGGTGCGCAGCGGCGGGTTGACCTTGTAGACCGGGTTGTACGAGCGCACCAGTTCGTCGGTGAGGAGCAGGTGGTGCGGGGTGACCTCGGCGGTCACGTCGATGCCGCGGGACTTGGCCCAGCGGACGATCTCGACGGACCCGGCGGTCGACAGGTGGCAGATGTGGACGCGGGAGCCGACGTGCTCGGCGAGCAGCACGTCCCGGGCGATGATCGACTCCTCGGCCACCGCGGGCCAGCCGCCGAGACCGAGTTCGGCGGAGACGACGCCCTCGTTCATCTGGGCGCCCTCGGTGAGGCGGGGCTCCTGCGCGTGCTGGGCGACGACGCCGCCGAAGGCCTTCACGTACTCCAGCGCGCGGCGCATGATCACCGCGTCGTCGACGCACTTGCCGTCGTCGGAGAAGACCGTGACGCCGGCCGCGGACTCGTGCATGGCGCCCAGTTCGGCGAGCTTCTTGCCCTCCAGACCGACCGTGACGGCGCCGATCGGCTGCACGTCGCAGTAGCCGTGCTCCTGGCCGAGCCGGTAGACCTGCTCGACCACACCGGCGGTGTCGGCGACCGGGAAGGTGTTGGCCATGGCGAACACGGCCGTGAAGCCGCCGCTCGCCGCCGCGCGCGTGCCGGTCAGCACGGTCTCGGAGTCCTCGCGGCCGGGCTCGCGCAGGTGGGTGTGCAGGTCGACGAGGCCCGGCAGGAGCACCTTGCCGTCGGCCTCGACGACCTCGGCGCCATCGGCGGACAGCCCGGTGCCGACGGCCTCGACGACCTCGCCGTCGATCAGGACGTCCTGCGGCTCGCCGCCGAGCACCTTCGCACCACGGATCAGAATCTTGCTCATCGTCTTACTTCTCCTCGGTACGGGTGTGGGTGACGGCGGGCTCGTTGCCGCCCAGCAGCAGATAGAGCACGGCCATACGGATCGAGACACCGTTGGCGACCTGCTCGACGACGGTGCAGCGGTCGGAGTCGGCGACCTCGGCGGTGATCTCCATGCCGCGGACCATCGGGCCGGGGTGCATCACGATGGCGTGCTCGGGCATCTTCGCCATGCGGTCGCCGTCGAGCCCGTAGCGACGCGAGTACTCGCGCTCGGTCGGGAAGAACGCCGCGTTCATCCGCTCGCGCTGCACGCGCAGCATCATCACCGCGTCGGACTTGGAGAGCGTGCTGTCGAGGTCGTACGAGATCTCGCAGGGCCAGGTCTCCACGCCGACCGGCACCAGCGTGGGCGGCGCGACGAGGGTGACCTCGGCGCCGAGGGTGTGCAGCAGGTCGACGTTGGAGCGCGCGACGCGGGAGTGCAGGACGTCGCCGACGATCGTGATGCGCTTGCCGGACAGGTCCTGGCCGATCCCGGCGTCCCGGCCGACGAGGCGGCGGCGCATGGTGAAGGCGTCGAGCAGGGCCTGGGTGGGGTGCTGGTGGGTGCCGTCGCCCGCGTTGATGACGACGGCGTCGATCCAGCCGGAGGTGGCGAGCCGGTACGGGGCTCCGGAGGCGCCGTGCCGGATGACGACGGCGTCGACCCCCATGGCCTCCAGGGTCTGGGCGGTGTCCTTGAGGGACTCGCCCTTGGAGACGCTCGACCCCTTGGCGGTGAAGTTGATGACGTCCGCGGAGAGCCGCTTCTCGGCGGCCTCGAAGGAGATCCGGGTACGGGTCGAGTCCTCGAAGAAGAGGTTGACCACGGTGCGGCCGCGCAGGGTCGGCAGCTTCTTGATCGGCCGGTCGGCGACCCGGGCCATCTCCTCGGCGGTGTCGAGGATCAGGACGGCGTCGTCGCGGGTGAGGTCGGCGGCCGAGATGAGATGACGCTGCATCTGTCAGGCTCCGTAAGGAAGTTCAGGGAGGATTCGGGCATGCGGGCGCGCGGGAGCGCACTCGGCGGCGTGGGCCGGAGTGCTACTGCTGCTCGCCCGGGGAGGTCCGCTTGGCACCGAGCAGCACGGTGTCGCGACCGTCCTCCTCGGCGAGCTGGACCTTGACCGTCTCCCGCAACGACGTGGGGAGGTTCTTGCCGACGTAGTCGGCGCGGATGGGCAGTTCGCGGTGGCCCCGGTCGACGAGGACCGCGAGCTGCACGGCGCGCGGCCGGCCGATGTCGTTCAGCGCGTCGAGCGCGGCGCGGATGGTGCGGCCGGAGAAGAGCACGTCGTCGACGAGGACGACGAGGCGGCCGTCGATGCCGTCACCGGGGATCTCGGTGCGGGCCAGCGCACGGGGCGGGTGCATGCGCAGGTCGTCGCGGTACATGGTGATGTCGAGGGAGCCGACCGGGATCTTGCGGTCGGTGATCTCTTCGAGCTTGTCGGCCAACCTGCGGGCCAGGAAGACACCGCGGGTCGGAATGCCGAGGAGCACCACGTCGTCGGCGCCCTTGGCGCGCTCGACGATCTCGTGGGCGATGCGGGTCAGCACCCGCGCGATGTCGGGCGCCTCGAGAACGGGCCGCGCATCGGCTTCGTACTGCTGCTTGTCGTGCTCGGTGTCCATAAGAAACGGACCTCCTTCTCCGCCTCACGGGACGGATCATTAAAGGACGTCGGATTTGCGCCATCAACGGTACCAGCCCGGCAACGGACCTGATCACCCACCTTTGAGCCACCCCCGGTGACACCCGTGCGAGGGCCGGTCGAAAATCCTTCGGCTTGACGGGGGAGAGTAACGCTGCGTAACCTCACAGTGAGTCACCAGCCGCGCGGCGGAGCCGCACGTTGATACAGCGTCCGGGGAGCTATATGTCCAGCGAATACGCCAAACAGCTCGGGGCCAAGCTCCGCGCGATCCGCACCCAGCAGGGCCTTTCCCTCCACGGCGTCGAGGAGAAGTCCCAGGGCCGCTGGAAGGCGGTCGTGGTCGGTTCGTACGAGCGCGGCGACCGCGCCGTCACCGTGCAGCGCCTTGCCGAGCTGGCGGACTTCTACGGGGTTCCGGTTCAGGAGCTGCTGCCCGGCACCACTCCGGGCGGGGCCGCCGAGCCGCCGCCGAAGCTGGTCCTCGACCTGGAGCGGCTGGCCCACGTGCCGGCCGAGAAGGCGGGCCCGCTCCAGCGCTACGCGGCGACGATCCAGTCGCAGCGCGGCGACTACAACGGCAAGGTGCTGTCGATCCGCCAGGACGACCTGCGCACCCTCGCCGTCATCTACGACCAGTCCCCCTCGGTCCTGACCGAGCAGCTGATCAGTTGGGGCGTGCTGGACGCGGACGCGCGCCGCGCGGTCGCCCACGACGAGGGCTGACCCCTTAGGACAGCTCAGCAGAAA